>JAGQPV010000048.1 GCA_020426545.1 Planctomycetaceae bacterium | reverse complement strand
GTTATCACATCCCTGGAGGCACTGCTGGAGCAGCCAGCAGTGCCTCCAGGGATGTCAGGTCTGGATTTATGTTGCCGCCTTTAATCGCCTTACGGCAGATCATCACTCAGTACCGCAGCCACAGGGAAAGGCAGCCGCAGACTGTAAAACCGGTGAAGGCCAGAGCAGTCAGCATGGGGCTGATTGCATAAGTTCGCCAGCGGCCTGGCGGCAGCTGGTTGCGGAACCAGAGAAAGGGCATGGCCCCGACGAAGCCCATCAGAAAGGGCCACTCGAAGACCAGGCTCAGGCGGCGGCACAGCAGAAAGTAAGCGGCGCAGACGGCTGCAAACCACAGCAGGGTCAGTCGCTCCTGCCAGCGGCCTGTCTGTGGCACTTCCTGTGTGGAACCAGTGGGCTGTCTTCGAAGCCGCAGCCCGGCCATGACCGGTTCGAAGGCGATAAACAGGCAGACATGCCACGTGAACACGAAGTCCCGTGTGATCTGGCTCAGAAAGGTTGTGCCCGCTGCGCCGAGGACAAAGGCGGTGACCAGATAAGTCCGCCAGCGGACTACCACTCGCAGCGGGGCGGGCACCGTGCAGGAAAGCAGCAGGCCCAGCAGACCGGCCGCTGCCAGAATGCCCAGCGAGGCGGCAAACCATTGCAGCTGCCACTGCAGAGAGGGCACGTCGAACATGTATTCCGGCTCGACGGACAGCAGCCTGGCGGCCAGATCGAAATAGCGGGTCTGCGGGATCTGGTCGACCGTCAGGACGGGCTGCTCTGTTTGCAGCAGATCGGGCTCGCCGATGTAAATACAGGCGGCCCGCGAGTGGTTTCGCACATAAACCCGGCCGCGATGCAGGGCCGGGGGAGTCCATGTGAGTTCTCCGCCGAGGATGGTGGCCCGGGCGAGAATATTGCACGATTCGGGGGTGGCCTCCAGCAGCAGCAGCTCGCCCCGTTCCGTCAGCAGAATCAGCTTGCCATCGGCCGCGATAATGCCTGACTGGCCGATCTCTTCGGGATCGGCGGTGGTGCCACGCTGCGGGCGGCCTGTCCCGCGGGACCAGCGTTCCTCGCCGGTGAGAAAATCGAGGCAGCGAAACATGCCGCGGGAGGGCCGCTGCGTTTTTGACTGCACATCGAAAATGTCGAAGCCGTAAATGGAATCGCCCACCAGTACGCTGGAGGTGACATCGTTCGACAGCATGGTCGACTGCCAGACATGCTCCAGATGGAGTTCCGCCGGCGGTTCGGGTTCTGCTCCCGCTGCGGCCTTTCCGCTGAGCTCCGCCGGCAGCTGCATCAAACGGGAACCGGAGCGAAATGGACCGGAGGTCCACAGGTACGGCTCGCGATAAATCGGCCAGGCGGAATGCTCGTCGTATCCCTGGGACAGGTGCTGGCGAAACAGCAGCTCACCGGTGAGACGATCGTGCAGGACCAGGGAATTTTCCAGATAGCCGACCACCAGCTTCCGGCCGCCCAGTTCAATGGGGAAGGCGGGCGAGTAGCTGGCCGGGTCGTTTCCCGCGGCCCAGACTTCGCTGCCGTCGGTCGCATCGAGAGCCACCATGCTGGCCGATTTTCCGCCGACCGGCAGAATCACCAGTCCGTCGATCACTACGGGCGTGCAGGAATAGCCGAAACCGGTTCCTCCCCGGCCGTGGTACTCTTCCACCACATTCCGCTGCCAGACCAGCTGGCCCTTCCCGGCGGTTAAACAGCCCGTCAGTCCGTCCGGCCCGGTGAAGTAAACATGCCCGCCGGCCAGCGTGGGAGAAGAACGCGGACCGGGATACACGCCCAGGGGTTCGTAAGGCCAGGCGTAACGGTATTCCCACAGGGTTTCGCCGGTCTCGGCGTCGAGGCAGTAGACGAACTGGCCGCCCAGAGTCTGGGCCTGGGTATAGACTCGCCTGCCACTGGCTGCAAATGCCGAATAGCCCTGGCCAAGTTCGCGGGTCCACAGAACGGGCGGGCCGTCTTCCGGCCAGCTGTCGGCCAGGTGAATCTCGGGCGAATGTCCGTCGTAATCCGGGCCCCGGAGGAAAGTCCAGCCAGCGTGTGTGCCGGGTGCGGGGAGAAAGGGGTTCTGGTCGGAAGTGGGATCGGTTTCCGCAGCAGCTGCCGGAGTGAGGCTGGTCAGCACGAAAGCGAAGTGCACCGCAGCGTACAGCAGCCGGCCGTGAGTGCAGTCATGGTGCCGTCTGCCGCGGAGCGAGGTGTGTGGCACGGGAGAACTCTCCACAGGGAACACCGGAGCCTGCCGGACCAGAAGGTTCTGTCCCGCAGACGGGCGGTCCCGCGGAACAGCAGGTTGGATGGCGTTTACTGTAACAGGCTTACAGTCGATTTGCCTCGCGGTTATCTGACCGGCTGGCGAGATGGGGCCGGCCGGGCAGCCTGTTCAACCCGCGAAATAAGTATTTTCCCTCTCACCCTGCCCGGTCCGGGGAATGAATTCGGCTGGATGGCTGCTCTGTCGGCCGGGGGCGGCAATTGGCCGCGCCGGTGTTGTCACCGGGCGTGAGAATCACTCTAATAACAGATGAATAAAGTCTGATGGATGAGGGCAACGCGCCGGCCGGCATCCCTGACGAGATTGATTGATTTCCCTCCTGCCCTGTGCCTGCCTGCAATCCAGCCAGTAATGTTCAAACAGCCCCGGGCTTCCTGTAACGGATTGACCGGGGCGGGCACTGGTCCTGATGAGTCACTGCCTCGGGTTCCGTTGTCTCGTTCCTGCCGCGAAAGACTGCTTTCGCTGCGGAGCCTGACTGCGGGGGCCGGAGCGACTGACCTGAACACTGAATAACATTCCCCCCGCCGAACCGTTGCTTCACCCTGTGAACGGTTCTTCCTGAACTGGTGCGGACCGCAGGACATGGCTTGTCCTGCCCCGTGACCGCCCTGCCAGAACGGTCTGTTCTTCCTGTATTCCGTTCCGCTGCCAGGATGGCAGCCGGGCCGAACGGGCCGCGAGAACACCGCCCCAGCCGCTGCCAGACGAAACGGCTTCTCATGAAATACCTGCTGACTCCCGTCGTTCTTGCCGTAAGTATTGGTGCCGGCTGGCTGGTGTATCGGGATTCCCTGGCGAAAGTTGAGGCGAAGCCGGCTCCCGTCCGCAAAGAGCCGGTTGCCGTGCGGGTGGTGGGTGTGTCGAACCGCACGATTGAAGATCAGGTGGAACTGGTGGGGCAGATTGCTCCGGCCGGTGAGTTTCAGGTGCGGGCCCGCATCAGTGGTTACATCCGTCGCCTGCCGGCTCCTCCTGTTGTGGGTTCGCCCGGGCAGAATGGTGCTGTGCCTCCCGCCGGGAGCGAACCGGCTACCGTCGGCCAGGTGGCCTCCCGCGGGGGAAGCGGTGCCGATGAAACCGGTGAAGAGAACGTTGCCGCGGAAGCTGCCGGGGCGGCCGCCCCGCTCAATCGCCGCAGTCCCGAGGAAGATTTCGTCCGCCAGCTGGATGTGGGTGATTATGTGCAGCGGGGACAGCTGATTGTTGAGCTGGAAAGTTCCAGCTTTCGCGAAGCCGTCGCCCGGGCGGAAGCCGCCTGGCAGGTGACGCAGGCCCAGCTGCGGGCGAAGCTGGCGGAACTCGATCAGGCACAGAAGGAGCTGGACCGGCAGGTGCGACTGGGCCGTTCCGGCGTGGTGACGACTCAGCAGCGGGAAGAGGCGGAAGCCACCGTGGCGATTGCGACGGCTCAGGTGGAACTGGAACGGGCCAATGTGTCTCAGGCCGATTCCGACCGTACCCAGGCCAGAATCGCTCTGGAGGAAACGAAGATTCTGGCGGGCCAGTCGGGGCATGTGGCGGAGCGGTTCGTGGGTGTGGGCGATCTGGCCAATCCGGCCGATCCTCTGCTGCGGATCGTGAATATTGAAACCGTGCAGACCGTGGTCCGGGTGGCCGAGCGCGATTACCCGCGGGTGCAGGTGGGGCAGGAAGCCTCGATCAGTGTGGATGCCTGGCCCGGTCGGACGTTCCGCGGGACAGTGGTGCGCAAGTCGCCCGTACTGGATCCGGAAACCCGCACCGGTGAGCTGCAGGTGGAGATTCCGAATCCCGATGCCACGTTGCGGCCGGGAATGCACGCCCGCGTGTTTATTGTGCTGGAACGGCGGACGGATGTGCCGGTTGTTCCGCTGGCGGCCCTGATGGGGCAGGCCGAGGCACCGGAGCTGTTTGTCGTGCGGGGGACTCCGGCGAAAACCTGGCAGGTCTCCATTACCACGGGCATCAGCGATGGCGAAGTCATCGAAGTGCTCAGCGGACTGGAACCCGGCGACCGCGTGGTGACTCTGGGGAACCGGATCGTGTCCGACGGACAGGAAGTCACCGTGGTGGATGCCACGGCTCCCGCTGAGGTGCAGCCTGTGGCTGCCGAGCCCGAGTCCGACGGAACGCAGACCGGCGGCTGAGCGGGTGGCTGGAGATCCGGGTGTCTTCCCTGCATGCCGTTCCGTGAGGCTGCGGGCCGGACTGAAACTGCAAAGTCCTGCTGCGGCACAGCCGGGCAGAATCTGATAGAGGTACGCCGATGAATCTGACCCGTCTGGCCGTTCATCGCCCGGTGTCTACTCTGATGGCCTGTCTGATCGTGGTGCTGATGGGCGGGATGTCGCTTTCCCGGCTGTCGATCGACCTGATGCCGGATGTCACCTTTCCCACCGTCAGTGTGACGACGGTCTACGAAGGGGCCGGGCCGGAAGAAATTGAAACGTTGATTACCCGCCCGCTGGAGCAGGCGCTGGGTTCGGTGCATGGCGTGGAACGTCTGCAGTCTTCCAGCCTGGAAGGCAGCTGCAATGTACGGATCCAGTTTGCCTGGGGGACGGATCTGGATTCGGCCATTGGCGATATCCGGGCAGCGATCGAGAAGACGCGACGGAATCTGCCGGAGAATATCGAACCGCCGTGGATTCGCCGGTTTGACGTGGCCGACGCCCCCATTATCTACCTGGGAGTGGCCAGCGATCTGGAGCCGATCGCGCTGACCCGCCTGGCGGAGAAGACGATTGTTCCCCGGCTGGAGCGGGTGGATGGCGTGGCCGGCGTGCGGGTTCGCGGTGCGATTCGCCGGGAGATTCAGGTCGATCTGGACCGGGGCCGGCTCGAGACGCTGCACATGGGCGTGAATGAAGTCGTCAATGCGCTGCAGCGGGATAACGTGACCAACCCTGCCGGCGATTTTGAGGAAGGCAACCTGAACCTGCTGGTGCGGAGCCGGGGCGATTTCCGCAGCGTGGCCGAGATTGAAGAGACCGTTGTTCGGGTGCACGAAGGCGGAATTGTGCGGGTGAAGGATGTGGCCCGGGTGGTCGACGGTGAAGAACGGAAGACCGAACTCACGCGGGTGAACGGGAAGCCGGGCCTGCTGATTTATGTCAACAAGCAGGCTGGCAGCGGGGCCAATACGGTGGCGGTCAGCAATTCCGTCCGGAAGGCTGTGGATGAGCTGAACCTGCAGCTGCGGGATGCGGAACTGAGTGTGCGGATTGATTCCGCCGAGTTCATTCGCCAGGCGGTGCAGAACATTCAGCAGGCGGCTGTGCTGGGAATGGGGCTGGCGGTGGTGGTGCTGATTCTGTTTCTGCACAGTTTCCGCAGCACGCTGGTGATTGGTGTTTCGATGCCGCTGGCCGTGCTGGCGACGTTCATTCTGATGTATTTCCAGGGCTTTACGCTGAACATTGTTTCGTTCGGCGGGCTGGCTCTGGGAATCGGCATGCTGGTCGACAATTCGATTGTGGTGCTGGAGAGTATTTTTCGCCGGCGGGAACTGGGCCAGGACCGGCTGGTGGCTGCCGTCGAAGGAACCGGCGAAGTGACCGGGGCGATTGTCGCCAGCACCATGACCACATTGATCGTGTTCCTGCCGCTGCTGTTTGTGCAGGGCATCACCGGTGTGCTGCTGCATCAGCTGGCCTGGGTCGTGTCGTTCTCACTGCTGTGCTCGCTGATGGCGAGCGTCACTCTCACGCCGGTGCTGGCTGCGTACTGGATTGGCGATGAGGAGGTGGACAGCCGGCAGACTGGCTGGTACGGGCTGGTGTATCGGTTCCACCACTGGAACCGCAGTCTGTTTCGCGGGATCGAGCGGTGGTATGCCCGTCTGCTGGGAGTCACGTTGCGGCACAGCGGACTGACTGCCGCGGCACTGGTGCTGCTGTGCTGCGTCACGGCTGGTCTGTATCCGCGAATCGGCAGCGAGTACATGCCGAAGACCGATGAGGGCGATCTGCGGGTTTCGACGGAGATGGCGCCCGGCATTCAGCTGGACCGTCTCGACGAGCAGTCGCAGCAGATTGAAGGGACCATTCTGGAACATGCTCCGGAGGCCCATACGGTGGCGGCCTTCATTGGTGGAGACGCCGACGATGCGGACGACTGGAACCGGGCGTGGTTCCGGCTCAGTCTGTCATCAAGGACGGACCGCAACCGGACCGTGGAGGAAATCCGCGAGAAGCTGTCGAAGCAGATCGGGCAGGTGCCCGGTATGAAAATTCAGGTGCAGGCTCAGGGCGGCTCGATGATGACCCGCATGCTGACCCGCCGCAGCGGCGGTGGTGGCGGGGCCAGCCTGATGGTGGAAGTTCGCGGTTATGACATGGACACTGCCGACGAACTGGCGGCGGAAGTCGCCCGGGTGATGAAAGAAGTTTCCGGCCTGGTGAACGTGAAGGTGGAGCGGTCGAAACGGCGGCCGGAGCTGCTGGCCCGCCCGAACCGGACCAGAGCCAACCTGCTGAATGTGACGGTGGGCGATATTTCCGAAACCCTGGAGACCACCATTCGCGGTACGCGGGCGACTGTATTCCGGGAAGATGGCGATGAGTTCTCGGTGCTGGTTCGGCTGCAGCGGTCCGACCGGCAGCAGAAGGCCGACCTGTTCCGGGTGGGAGTCGCCACGGCCGACGGGCATGTGGTTCCCCTGGCGAACCTGGTGGACTTCGCACCGGGCGAAGCACCGGTCTCGATCAATCGGCTGGATCGGCAGCGGTATGTGGTGGTGGCGGCCGATGTGGCGGACCGTGAGCTGGGTTTTGTGGTGACCGATCTGCAGAACCGGCTGCACGGGCTGCCGCTGCCGGAAGGTTTTTCGGTGAATATCGCCGGAGACTGGGAAGAGCAGCAGAAGAGTTTCGCCGTGCTGCAGACAGGTTTCATTATGGCTGTCGTGCTGATGTACATGATCATGGCGGCCCAGTTTGAATCGCTGATTCAGCCCCTGCTGGTGCTGGTCGCTGTGCCGCTGGGTGGAATCGGCGTGATGGCCATGCTGATTCTGACCGGGACCTCGCTGAACGTGCAGTCGTTCATCGGGCTGGTGATGCTGGCCGGTATTGTGGTGAACAATGCGATTGTGCTGGTGGATTATGTGGGCCAGCTGCGTCGCTCCGAGCCGGACGTCCCGCTGCGGGAACTGGTGATCCGCGGGAGTGAACGACGGTTCCGGCCGATTCTGATGACGACGCTGACGACGGTGCTGGCCATGATTCCCGTGGCGGCCGGGTGGGGTGAAGGCGGAGAGCTGCAGGCACCGATGGCCCGCGTGGTGATTGGCGGGCTGATTTCCGGTACGCTGACGACGCTGCTGGCGATTCCGCTGCTGCTCGACTGGCAGGGAAGCTTCAGCCGGAAACTGCGCCCGGCGGCAGTGAGCGAACAGAAGCCGGCTGCAGCCTCTTCCGTGATGGCGGGTTCCGCCGGAAACTGACAGCCCCGGACGCCGGGCCGTGCCCGGCAATGGCCGTTCCCTGGTTTCCCGCTGCTGGCTGGCTTGCGATGAGAAGTGCAGGCAGCGCACAATGCCCCCGTCTTCATCTCCGTTCAATGGCGAATGGCAGCAGCGCACAGTGAATCGCAGTGGGAACCGGTAGCAGCATGGCAGAGAGTCTTGTCGAACTGGATGCTGTCCGCTTTCGGCGGGTATTTCCCTGGCTGCATCTGTTTCGCGGTTTCTGGATCGCCGCGGACGTGCGGAAGCTGCTGCTGGCAGCCGCCGGCGTCCTGCTGCTTTCCGCCGGGAACAGCCTGATCGATCAGCTGCCGCTGGACGTTCCCGAAACGGCTCGGATCGCCCACTGGCAAACACCCGAGACCAGTTTTCGGGCCGCTGAGATCCCCGGCGATGTGGGAGCTGTTGAGCCCGCCCAGTTCGTTCAGACGGTGCTGGCCCGGCCGATTCCTCTGCTGGTTCAGCTTCTGGGCCGGTGGGACCTGGTGCTGCGGCCCATGTGGACTGTGATTGGTCCGGCGGCCCAGCTGGTCTCGCCCGGCCTCACCTGGTCGCTGGCGGCAGATTCTGTTCTGCGGCTGCTGCTGGCTCTGGTGGTGTGGTCGCTGGTGGGTGGTGCCATCGTGCGGATGGCTGCCGTGGAGTTCGCCCGTGACGAACGACTGCCGTTGCGGTCTGCCCTGAAGTTTACCTGCGGGAAGTTTCTGTCGTTCATGGGAGCCCCGCTGCTGCCGGCGGCTGCCCTCGGTGTGCTGGCCCTGCTGATGCTGCTGGGCGGGCTGATCGGCAGTATTCCCGTGGCCGGGCCGGTGATTGCCGGCGTCCTCTGGATTGTGCCGCTGGTGCTGGCGCTCGCCATGGTGGTGATGCTGGTTGGCGTGGTGCCGGGCTGGCCGCTGATGATGGCCGCCATCGGCGCGGAAGGCAGCGATGCGTTCGACGGATTCAGCCGCTCGTGCAGTTATGTGTACGGGCGGATGTGGAATTACCTGTGGTATTCCGTCGTGAACTGTATTCTGGGTTCCGCCGGGTATCTGCTGGTTTCGCTGGTGGTGGGGCTGACCGTCTTTCTGGCGGCGCGGCTGGTGGCTCTGGGGATGGGTCTGGAAGCCGTGGGCGAGCTGCATTCCGGGTTCACTCTGCCGCTGCTCGGTTATCTCGGTTATTCAGATGGTGGTGGCAGTACGGATGCGGGCGGGCAGCTGGGAACCATGTTCGTCGGGTGGTGGCTGTCGCTGGTGCTGCTGCTGCAGGAGGCGTTTCTGTACAGCTGGTTCTGGTGTGCCTCGACCATCAGTTACTTCCTGCTGCGGCTGGTGGATGATGCGACAGCGCTGGTGGAAGTCTGGCTGCCCGAAGAAGACGCGGAGGACGATCTGCTGCCGCTGGTGGGCGTGGCTGCATCGGATCAGCCGGTGATCGAGCGACCGCCCGTTCCCGGGGCGCAGCCGGAAGGCCGGCATACCAGTGGAGCAGATGCGTCCGATGAGCCGCAGCCCGGCACCGACGACCGTGCTGCCGACAGTGCCGAAGAAAACCCGTCGCCCGGCGATGGGCCCCGCTGACTGATCGGCATTGCAGGGCAGGAACACCCCAACCCGGCTGGATCAGACCTGCCCCGTCCGGGGCAGGAGGCAATCCCTCCCGCACCCGGTTGAGCAGTGGGCCACTCGACGTGGTTGCCAGGACGGGGTTCCCTGGCTGCAGATGCCTGGCAGAGGTTCTTAAGCAGGGCTGCTGCGCGCTGCCGTCTGCCGTTCAGTTCGGCCCGTCAGCCGAGGTTGTTAACCAGCTCCTGCCACAGAGCGCGGTAGTAGTGCATCACCCGCACGGGATCCGCGGTCGAGGGACTTTCGGAGAGGGTGTACCCCTTGAAGCCCGATTTCTGCAGCAGGCCGAACAGTTCCTGGTAGGGGTATTCGTCATACAGATCGTGAATGTGGACGACATCGCCCAGCCACTCGTCGAGCAGTTCGAAATTGTGCGCCAGGGACCCCTCCACGGTTTCGCCGGGATTTGAATTCCAGCAGACTTTCACCGAAGGGTGATCGGCAATCTCCATGATTTCCCGCATGACGGCGGGATCTTTCGTGCCGGGGCCGTGGACTTCCACGCGAATCTGCTGATTGAGGCTCGCAGCCGCCGGCCCGCACTGTCGCAGGGCCATGCCAATACGGTTGATGGTGGCTTCGCGGTCTTCGCCTTCGATCAGCCGGTTGGGGCGAACCTTCACCCCCGAGCCACCCACATCGTGGGACAGCTGCAGAAACTGTTTGGTCAGCTCGATATTCTTACGGACGACCTCGGAGTCCTGGCTGTGGTACTCGCAGGCGGAACCCAGACCGACCAGCGTGACCTGGCTGTCGGAAAAGCGGGCCCGCACCTCTTTACGGGCTGACTTGTCGAGATCGACTTCCACGCCGTGGGCATGCGTGCTGCGCAGCTCGACTCCGGCAAAGCCCGTCTGCTCGCAGTTACTGATCAGCGCGGGCAGATCCCACTTCGCACCCCACATGTATGTGACGAGACCGAGCTTCATTTGCTGCTTCTCCTGTGTCATTTGAGCGCGCGGGAATTGCGGCAGGTGGCTCTCCGGAGTCCGGAGAATCCGGGGCAGGGGCCGCACGGCAATGTTGCAGGGCTGCCGGAGACGGCACGGCCCAGGGTTCCCACAATGCACAGCCGGGCAGGGGAAATCAACCGCACAGGTGGCGGAACGGACTTCCGCGGCACGGGCGGCGCGCAGACACAGGGAATTCAGGTACTGTCAACCTGCAGGCAGAGCCGTTCAGCGGGGAGGCAATCAGCGAAAGCGCGGCTGGAGAACCGGCAACCGGTTTACATTACCAGCGGAACAGGCCGGTGCCCCACGTCAGCCCGGCACCGAAACCGGAGAACAGCAACGTGTCTCCCCGGTTGATGCGGCCACTGGTGAAGGCTTCATCGAGTGCCAGCGGGATGGAGGCTGCCGACGTGTTGCCGTACTTGTGCAGGTTGCTGAAGACCTTTTCCTGCGGGATGCCCAGCTGCTCCATGGCGTAGCCGATGATCCGCTGGTTCGCCTGATGCACCACAAACTGGGACACATCGTGCGGGCTCATGCCCGACCGGGACAGCACCAGTTCAATCGTGTCGGTCAGGGCCCGCACCGCCCACTTGAAGACGCTGCGGCCATCCATCGACAGATAGTGCCGGCCAGCTTCGACGTTCTCCGGAGTGGAAGGTTCCATCGTGCCGCCGGAAGCCATCTCCAGCAGCGGGCCACCACTGCCGTCGGCACCCATCTGGTAGCACAGCAGTCCCTGGTGGGGTTCTCCCCGGGTGAGGAGGACCGCCCCGGCACCATCGCCAAACAGCGGCGCCGTCCGCTGATCGTGCGGATTGACGATGCGGCTGTTGGTATCGCCGCCCAGCACCAGCGCCATGCGGCTGTTGCCGGTGGCGATGTACTGGGCCGCTGTCACCAGGGCGTACATGAAGCCGGAGCAGGCAGCCTGCAGATCGACCGCGGCGGCGTCCAGCCCGAGGGCATCCTGCACGAGGCAGGCAGTGGACGGGCAGCGGAAATCCGGAGTGAATGTGCCGACGACGACCAGGTCGATATCGGACGGACTGACGCGGGCATTGCGAATCGCCCGGCGGGCCGCCTCGACACACATGTGGCTGGTCGCCTGGCCGGGGGCCGCGTAGCGGCGTTCCAGAATGCCTGTCCTCTGCTCGATCCAGCCGGGTTCGAACCCGTACCGACCCTCAAGGTCGGCATTGGTTACCACCTCGTCCGGAACGTACGAACCGCTGGCGAGGATCTGCACGCCAGGCAATGAACTGGTTCTCTGGCTGAGCTTGAACAACGTACCGGAATTCTTCCGTGTGGCAGACCGGGGGGCAGACTGCACCGCGACGGATCCATTCCGTAACGCCTTGTCAGTTCCCGTATCGTTTCCGTTGGTGCGGAAGTGGGGAGCACTGGGGTGCATAACTCTACAATCCTGTAGAGAATAAGAAGGTGAGAACGAGGAGGATGCCTCGCCCCACCGGCGCGCACATTCCGTGCGGGCGCCTTCATCCTTGAACAGATCTCTCAGAAGTATACATGTTCCGAAAATGAGAAACCAGCGAGATTTTCGGTGATGGCGTATCCCAGGGGATTCGCAGGTTGTCGGGGCCGCATGGGATGATCGTGGCGATTGCGGTTTTCCGGGGGAACGGGCAGTCTGGCTGTGGGTCTGCCGGGCCTGCGCGGAGCAGGTCGAATACGGGTAATGGAGAGGAATGGAGATGTCAGCAGAGGGACAGCAGTCATCGGAAACCGGGTCGGGGAAGTCGGCCCATCATCGAATCCGCCTGAAGGGGCCGTGGGGGGCTCGCTGGCTGGGTGCGGCAGAGGGCACGGCACCATGGGCGCCGGCAGCAGGCTCAGCGGATGCCGATGAACAGCCGGAGCAGGCCCCGGAGCGAAGGGTGCAGATGCCTGCCAGCTGGCGTGAGGTGTTTGGAAATATCGCTGGCCGGGCCCGGTTTACGCGTCGGTTTCACTGCCCGACAGGCCTGGGACCGGGCGACCAGGTGTTTGTGGTGCTCGACGGATTCGATGGCTGCGGAGCGCTGCGGGTCGATGAAACCACAGCTGGCCCGCTCGACAGCACCGCCGGGCGGGTGGCTGCGATCGAGATTACCCGGCTGCTGTCTCCCGCCTGCCGGCTGGTGGTGGAACTGGAACTGGCCGAGCCACCGGATGACGAGCACCCTGGTGGTTTATGGGGGGCGGTGTACCTGGAAATCCGGGAGGGTTCAGGCGGCCCGCCGGCAGGCTGAAGTGGCGAAGTATTCCAGTTCCAGCGGCTGGCCAGTTTCTGCCAGGGCTGCCGCTGCGCTCCGCCGCAATTCAATTCTGGCTCCCCAGGGCATGCTGGCGGCCACCTTGCATCGCAGTTCGGTCTCGCTGATGACTTCGCATTCGATGGACGGTGCCGCAGCCAACGGGGGGGAAAATACCAGGTGAACCAGGTGAGTTCGCTGGCCGGGGGGGAAGACCGTCTGCAGAGAACCCACGACCGACTCCGTACCGGAATCGTCCTGCATGCGGCGGGTCCACTGAATCACACGGCCCTCGTCCTCCGCGGATGTCACGTCGTGATCCGTCAGGTCATCGGCTTCCTGCGGGACGGAAGCCTCGTTGATCGCAGGGTTGATCGCAGAGAACGGGCCGGAGATCGCGGATGGTTCCGGCCGATGCGACTCCACCGAATCCTGGTCGGGACCTTCGCCCTGGAACGTCGTCGGCAGTGGGCTGGACTGGTCAGCAGCTGCTGGTTCTCCAGGCGACAGGCCGAGATCAGCAGCGGACGGTGGCTGGTCGACTGTGGTTTGTTCCCGCGGGGCGGGAAAGCCGGGCCAAATTCCGGGCAGATTCCGGAGCGGGTTGTGCGGCAGCATTAGCCAGCCCGGGGGCAGAGCGGCGAAACTGCCCGCTCCGACGGACAGCAGCAGGACGGCTGCGAGGCCTGCGATGGAACCGGCGGGCAGCAGGGACAGGCCGGCTGCCAGCGGCAGACCACTGCACAGGAGCACGGTCAGCAGGAAGGAGGCGGTGGCTGCTTCGCCCGGCTGGTGCTTCCCGCTTCCGGCAGCGTATGGCCGGCGAACCTGGCGGCAGGCAGCGACAGTGCAGGCGGCCATCAGCGCGGTCAGCAGCACTCCGGCCAGTGGTGGAAGATCGGCGGGGATGCCGCCGGCCAGCCTGCGGGTCTGCAGCAGGACGGTCGTCATCACCAGAAAAGCCAGTCCCCCGGCAGCCGCTGCGATACCACGGGGTACCGCAGCAGCCACGGGTGACTGCGGGGAAGGCTGCGAACGGGCCTCTGCCGGATGTTCGGCCAGCAGAACGTCAGACTCTGTCATGCGGCAGTCCTTTGCCGGCAGATGAATACAGCGAACAGCCTTCCAGCGGAAAAATCAGCTCATCACGAAGGACGGCTCGGGGATGCTGGAATCAACACCAGCGGCTGTCCGCAGGTCGGCGGCCCGGTCGGTCGCTTCCCAGGCGAAGTCGGCATCGCTGCGGCCGAAGTGCCCGCCACAGGCCGTCTTGCGGAAGATGGGCCGGCGGAGATTGAGCGTTTCGATGATGCCGGACGGCGTCAGCGGGAACAGTTCGCGGACAGCCGATGCGATGCGGTCTTCATCGGTGGCGCCGGTACCGAAGGTATCGACCTTGATGCTGACCGGCTCGGCCACGCCAATGGCATAGGCCAGCTGCACTTCGCACTCCGAAGCCAGGCCGGCTGCGACGATGTTCTTCGCGATGTAGCGGGCCATGTAGGCGGCCGAACGGTCCACCTTGGTGGCGTCCTTGCCGCTGAAGGCTCCACCACCGTGGCGACCCCACCCGCCGTAGGTATCGACGATGATCTTGCGGCCGGTCAGGCCGGTATCACCATGAGGTCCACCCACCACAAACCGCCCCGTGGGGTTGATGTGGTACACCGTCTCGCTGGTGAGCAGGCTTTCGGGAATGGAATGCTTGATCACATCGGAAATGACGTAATCCCGGATTTCCTCGTTCGAAACGGAATCCGCATGCTGGGTGGAAACCACCACGGCATCGACAGCCACCGGGCGTCCGTCCTCATAGCGGACGGTGACCTGGCTCTTGCTGTCCGGGCGAAGCCAGTCCACAGCGCCTTTCTGGCGGACTTCCGCCAGACGGTTGATGATGCGGTGCGACAGGGCAATGGGCACCGGCATGTATTCTTCGCTCTGATTGCAGGCATAGCCGAACATCAGTTTCGCCGGCTCCGTCCTTATCGACGCCCTGAGCGATGTCGCCGCTCTGCTGATGCAGGGCCAGGTAGATCCGGCAGGTGTCAGCGTTGAAGCCGATATCGTCTGAGGTGTAGCCGATTTCGCGGGCCACTTTGCGGGCAATTTTCGCGTAATCCACATCGGCCTTTGTGCGAATTTCGCCCGACAGCACGATCAGGTCGGTGGTGACCAGTGTTTCGCAGGCCACGCGGGATTCCGGATCCTGGGCCAGCAGGGCATCCAGCACACCGTCAGAAATCTGATCGGCCACCTTATCGGGATGGCCCATGCTGACGGATTCACTGGTAAACAGGTAGCTTGACATCCAACTCTCCTCCAGCCTGGCGGGCAGACATCGGACTCACGGAACAGACCGTGGAACGGGACCGAAACTCAGCATGAAGAGGGAAGCCGGGGGCTTCCTGCAGGAGTTTCTGTACTGCCGCCGGGCACTCGGCTCAACACTCTGCAGACTTGAAGCGAACACATGGCGGGAACCACACCGCACCCGGCAGGGTAGTGGCTGTTCCAGCAGCGGCATGTGTTCTGCCAGGCGTACACCCGACGGATTTCGGCAGACACTCTCTGCGCATTCTGCATGAATAGTGCGGATTGTAGGGACGGATGGTCCGGGCCTCAAGCCGACATATCCCCCCGGGCCTGTCAATTCGTGCGCCGCCTGTCTGCGAAGTCTCTGCCCGGCAGGGAGCCGGAACGAAGAACTCTTCCGGCGGGCATCGGTCGCTCGAACCGGCTGCGGGGTGGACAGTTCCCGGCAAATGCCTGTCGGAACCTGGGGGACCCCCCCGGCCGATATATATCGGAAGTTCCGCGACCGATACCGGGGAGGAGATTCGTCGTTGTACTTTGCCGGCCCGGTGCGAGAATGCTGGCCTGCAGCCGCTTCGGCCGGACTTCCCGTACTGCGGCAGATGGCATACGGCAGACACGAGACGGCAGCAGCCAGCAGGAAACCAGAGACACCATGAACGCCCCGGCAGACAGCACAGCAGGCCCCGAACCGCGGGCGGCGTATCTGCATGTGCCGTTCTGTGTGCACCGCTGTGGTTACTGCGATTTCACGGTGGTGGCGGGGCGGGATGATCTGGTGCCGGCCTGGTTCGAGGCCCTCGAAACGGAACTGGCTCTGCTGGAAACACCCCGACCGGTGGAAACGCTGTTCCTGGGTGGCGGAACGCCCACCTGGCTGGAACCGGAGGACCTGGCCCGGCTGCTGGAACTGGCGACCCGCTGGTTTCCGCTGCTGCCTCAGGCCGAGTTCAGTGTGGAGGCCAACCCTTCCGGTCTGGATGCGGGACGGATGGATGTGCTGGCCCGGGCCGGGGTGAACCGCATCAGCCTGGGCGTGCAGTCCTTTCTTGATCGCGACCTTGAACTGCTGGAACGTGATCACACGGCAGCCCAGGTGGAAGAGGTGGTCGGCCAGCTGCGGGAGGTGACCGACAATCTTTCGTGCGACCTGATTTTCGCGGTCCCCGGGCAGTCTCTGGCCGACTGGCAGCACAACCTGTCAACCGCGCTGCGGCTGGGCTTCGGTCACATTTCGACCTACGGGCTGACGATCGAAAAAGGAACCGCCTTCTGGTCCCGCAGCCGGAAAGGGCAGCTGCCCGCCGTGCCGGATGAACTCGAACGGGCCATGTATGAAACCGCGATGGACCACCTGACCGCCGCCGGCCTCGAACAGTATGAAATCTCCAGCTTCGCCCGGCCCGGTCTGCGGTGCCGGC
>JAGQPV010000488.1 GCA_020426545.1 Planctomycetaceae bacterium | reverse complement strand
CGTAACGGAAACCACAGGCCACTGGCACGGAATCTGCAAGAACTGATCCACGTCACAGGAAAGGTAACGGCTGATTGAGGCTGTTCACTCTGAATAAGGAAAAGATCATGAACTGGGATCAGATCGAAGGTAAATGGAAGCAGACCAAGGGTCAGGCCAAAGAGAAGTGGGGCGAGCTTACAGACGATGAACTCGATATCATCGCCGGTCGCCGCGACCAGCTGGTGGGCAAGGTCCAGGAGCGGTACGGCATCGCCCGCGACGAAGCGGAAAAGCAGGTCAGGGAATTTGAGACTTCCTGCAACTGCTGAACGGCAGCTGATGGGAAAATGTCTCTGCATCGCCTCCGGCAACGGCACAACCCGGTTCGCTCCGGAACGCCATCGTTTGCCGGGAGCTTCCCGCAGACTTCATACAGCAGCACCCCCGGCCCGCCATCAGGCAGACCGGGGGTGCGTTTCGTTAAAGTTTATAGTTATCTGTCGTGCTGGCACAACAGCTGTCATCCGTTACAGCAGGGTCATCACCTTTTCGGCCAGGCCCTTCTCACCCAGGACGATCTTCAGCTCGCCCGTCGTGGCGATCTTCTCCAGCACTTCCAGTTCCCGCATCCGCATCAGCACCGGGTTTTCACCCAGCAGCTTCGCCGAGTTCGCCTGAGACCGAATTGCGGCCGTTTCCTCACGCCGGGCAATCAGGTTGGCTTCGGCTGCCTTGCGGGCCTCCATCACGCGGTTCATCAGCTCCTTCATATCGCCCGGCAGAATCACATCGCGAATTCCCGCCGAGTCAATGTCCAGACCCAGAACCGCACCCCGGGCCCGGATCCCCGTTTCCAGTTCGTCGACCACGGCCTCGCGGTCGGTGAGGAAGGAATCCAGTTCCCGTGCGCCCACCACGCTCCGCAGCACCAGCTGCGACTCGCGGTACAGGGCCTGCCGCACATCGTCCGTCTGCGTCACCGCCCGATGCGGATCAGCCACCCGGTACGTGACCACGGCGTTCATCCGCAGCGTGACCTTGTCAGCCGTCATGATTTCCTGACCGCTGATGTCGACCATCGTCTGCCGCAGGTCCACCTCGACCACCCGGGCCTCAGCTTCCCCCTTCCAGAAGGCGTACTCACCCGGACCGAGCGTTTCCACGAACTGCCCGTCGATGAACAGCACGCCTGCGTGCTCACGGTCCACCGTGCACAGGTCGATCATCCGCATGGCAGCACCCACGCGGGCAATCTGCCGGAACTGCCCGTGCTCGAACCGCACATTCCGCGCGTCGACCACTTCGACCCGCACATCCTTCAGGCCCGTCCACCAGGCGTACAGCCCGGCCGGCAGAATGCGGCTGAAGCGTCCATCGATCCAGACCAGCGCCCGCTGGTGGTCCTTCAGGTCGAGCACTTCCGCCCGCCCCTCCAGCAGCCCCGAGCGAACCATCAGGTCCAGCTTCTCATGTGCCAGCCACGGCTCACGCCGCGAAACAATCTGCACCTTCAGCCGGTTCAGCGGGTCGAAGAACCAGTGAATCCCGGCCTCCAGCACACCACGGAACTCGCCCCGACGGAAAACGAGGCCGGCTTCATAACTGCGAATTTCAAAGCGCTTCATCATCTGTCCCGCCTCCTTTCCTGCCGGTCGATTATCGATCCCTCTGCCGGCCACCGGTGGAGCCGTGGAGGTTGTATGCCGTCAGGACAGTCGCTGACTGGATAGCTGCTGTATAGTGTAGGGCCGGCTGTGCCGGCCATCCGAATGCGGAAAAGATATTTCAAAGCAGAGATCTGCCAGACACTGGCTTGAGCGACCAACACTGCCCCACTGGCACTGGTCGATCGAAGATGGCCGGCACAGCCGGCCCTACTTTCTATGGAATCGACCTTACTGATCGCTCTTATACCGTGCGATGTCATAACTTCCGTATCAATCTCCAGCACCGTTGGAAGACGGACTGTCCGGCGATCACACGGCTGGCGACGGTGGGGTGCTTGAGTAGTTGCTCCTGCCGGATTCTCTCAGCCGTTATCCACCGGTCGGTCGCAGGTTCGCAGCTTCGCCCCCTGCCCCGCACACCTGGGTGACGGAACAGTCGATACGAAACCGGGAAGCCTTCGCGTTCCGGCAATGCGGGCTGCCGTCCTCCGGCAGCGAACCACCACGAAATCCACACCTGCACGGTGACAGCTGGTGCTGCCTCGCTGCCCTTCCCGTTCCGAACCGACACCACCGAAGCGGCACCGTTCCAGCAGGGACTTCCCGCAGAAAGCCGGCCTGCCGCGAATACCAGGCCCGCGACAGACGACGGAACACAACAGCAGGGCCGATCGAACAGACGCCCGCCTTCCGCGGGCCAGATGGTCGAGGCGCGACCGCGCCCCGTGGAGACTGGTTATGCACCAGTCAGTGGGGTCGGTACAGGAATCGAACCTGTAACAGCCAGATTAATATTCTGGTGCTCTGCCAGTTGAGCTAACCGACGTCGACGCTGCCTGCTTTGAGAACCCGTGGACGGAACACCGCCTGAGAGCCGCTGCCGCGACTCAGACCGCGCCGCCGGTCAGAACAGCACCGACAGACCTTACCTTCTATACTCATCACGAAGAAACGCTGGCGGGAATCGAACCCGCTTGGACCGGGTTGCAGCCGGTTGCCTGGCCATCTGGCTCCAGCGTTATGTTGCGCAGCCACCAGCACATCGGTGGCTGCGCGTTGTGCGCTGCTTCGTCTGTACCGGACGGCCTCGCACGGCAGACCAGTTCAATCGCGCTGGCGGCTCACTTCTCCCTGAAAAAAGGAGTGGCGATTCACGCCGTCAAAAGCAGCCTTTCCGCAGGCAGCACCCGCGGAACCGTTTATTACTGCCGCAGGGGCACAGATCGTTGCGGCCCAGCTTCTCTTCCAGCAGCTTGTCGCCATGCACGACTCGCACGCCGCGTTTGACCTGCGTCTCAGAGGGATATCCTCTGCGGCGTTTGCTCATGGTTTCGAAAAAACAGTTCTTCGCCGTGACGTCTGGCCATGTTGCACCCCTCCATAATCAACGGAACACCTTCCGGAAACAAATGTCTTCGTCAGGAATCGAACCTGATCTTCGACCATCGCAAAGTCGCGTGCGATCCGGCACACTCCGAAGACAGACGCTGCGTCATCAGGCATTTCAGCCAGTACCCCGCCAGGGAGTCGAACCCCGTCCTGCGGTTCCGTAGACCGCCGTGCGTCCCGCACACTCGCAGGGCAACTTCCTGTTGTGAAGTCCTCGGACGGCACTCCCGCCGGAGGATGACTCACCATGAAAACAGTATCCCGACCTGGACTCGAACCAGGGTCTGAACCTTCGGAGGGTCCTGTGCTGTCCGCTGCACCATCGGGACAAATAAAGAATCGCAATCCTCGAAACGCGAAGTTACAAAGGGGTGTTCGGGGGGAATCGAACCCGCCGCCTCAACCTTCACAGGGTCATGTGCAGACCACTACACTACGAACACCATCTGCATCACCAGTTTCTGCCATTTTGTGCTGAAGCCGGTTCCCTGCCCTGTAATGCCTGGCCGGAAGACGCTGGTTCAGCATCCAGGACGCAGGCATCTTCGGGCAGGGGAACAGCACTGCTGACTGGCCTGCCAGCAGTGCCCTGTCAGTCGATAAACATCACGTGCCGCATGGCCTTCGCTTCGGTCTCGGTATTCATCACCACGCGATGCCAGCCATTCAGCACAATCGTCTTATGATCGGCGTGCCGCACGCGGCCACGAACAAATACGCCCGGGTTCCGCCGCTGCATCGACCAGCCGGCATTTATCAGCTTCGGCTTCCGGCTCAGCAGGCGGCGATACTGGGTTTCCGTCAGCCCGTTGGGATTATCCCGGCTGACATACACCACCTCGCCGCCGACGCGAACCAGTTCCTCGCACATGTGCGGCTTGCCACCGCCGCGCCGCAGCGGTTCGTTCCGCAGAACCAGCATTCGCGGGAACTCCTGACCATGCCACGGCAGGAAGAACCACTCTCCCTGACGGACAAAGGCCGCATTCCGCCGCCGGTTCCGCTTCTTTCCCCGCACCTTCTGCCGAATCAGGGCTGATCGCACCGCCGGTGGCCGGAGGGCCTCAAAAGCCGTCTTCACGTTCGAGGCAGACGCCTTCTCCGGCACGGCGGCCACGAACCAGTGACGTTCGTCGTGACCGCACAGGAAGCGGGACTTCTCGTCGTCCTGCCGTGCCATCAGCAGCAGGTGCCGCAGCCGGGGCCTGGCATCCAGCACCAGCAGTTCCGGACGCTGCCGACGTGGCAGAGCAATGTCGAAGTACTCGCCCTCTTCATCGCGGGCGATATCAATCGCAATATTCGCGGACGCATTCCGCCCGCTGGCCGAAACCACCCGGGCCCGCGCCCCGATCTTCTCGAACCGCCGTTCGATCTGTCTGATGACCATGCTCATCGCCTGTTCCTTCATTAATCAGTTCAGCAGCCCGACCAGGATTCGAACCTGGAACGCCGAGTTAGAAGCTCGGAATGATGATCCATTTCACTATCAGGCCGGTTTGTTTCCGGGGGCGACTCTGCCCGCCCGGCAGCAGCGGAAGGCGCGGGAGTCGAACCCGCATCTCCTGGTGGAGGCACTCATTAGCAGTGAGGCCCGGCGAACCGTATCCGGCTGCCTTCCGTTACATGTGAGATGACGAACGGCAGAGTCTGCCGGTTGCGGGCTGTTCCCGCCTGCCAATCTCTTTCTTCTGCTTCGCACATGGCGAAGCCC
>JAGQPV010000487.1 GCA_020426545.1 Planctomycetaceae bacterium | reverse complement strand
GTTCCAGCGTCAGCGATTTCGTCAGCCCCAGCAGGCCCGCCTTGCTGGCGGCATAGTTGGCCACACCGAAATTACCGGTATGTGCCACCACCGACGACAGACTGACAATCCGCCCGCCATCGGACAGCAGCGGCACCGCGGCCCGCACGCAGTAGAAGGCACCATCCAGATTCACCGCCAGCACCTGCCGCCATTCCTCGTCGGTCATGCGGGCCACCGTGCGGTCGCGATTGATCCCCGCGTTATTGACCAGCACATCCAGCCGACCGAACCGCTCGCCGATGGTCGCCATCATCTCAGCAACCTGTGCCGGGTCATCCACCGAAGCTGTCAGCGGGATGACCTGCTCTTCCGTCAGCCCGGCCGCGGCACGCCACCGGCAGACATCAGCCACTGGCCCCTCGTCTTCACCGGTCTCCGCGGCAGAACTCTCTGCGGGCGGATTGTGCAGACGGGGCACATTCGCAATCACAGTGGCGCCCGCCCGGGCGAATGCCGTCGCGGTCACCGCACCGATGCCACGGGTCGCGCCGGTCACCAGGACCACCTGGCCGGAAAATGGTTGATGATCTCCGTGGGGCATGAGTTCTCCGGTGGCCTGGCCGCGGCACTGGTCCGAGGCCCGTGTCTGCTGTTGTCGTGGTCTATTTCAGAAACTGTCGGTGTTCAGCGGGCTGGTCCGGTCGACAGAATCCGCCGCAGGCAGGATGATATCAGTCGGCGACAGGGATGCCACCTGCACGGAACGCGGTGCCCTGTCCTCCCCGGTCTGCTGCCACTGCCTGCCTCTTGAAGACATGCCCACGATGAACCAGGCCGCTCTGGAACCAGTCAAATATCCCGGCCCCCGGTCGCCGCTGTGTTATGGCAGTCTGCAGCTGCCCTCGCGGTGGCTGCTCTCCCCGCTGGCCGGGTATACCAATCTCTCCTTCCGCCGCGTGCTGCGGGAACTGGGAGGCCTGGGACTGGCCACCACCGATCTGATCAACGCCAAAGGCCTGCTCAACGGCAATCGCAAATCGCTGCAGCTGGCCGAAAGCTGTCCGGAAGATACTCCGTACTCCGTGCAGATTTTCGGCAGCGAACCGGCTGCTCTGTGCGATGCGGCCCGCCTGCTGGAGGAACGCGGCGCGGATTCCGTCGACATCAATATGGGCTGCCCGGTCGATCGGATCACGAAGGGCGGCGCCGGCGCGAGCATGATGTGTTCGGCTGATCGCACTCTCTCGCTGGTGCGGTCGGTGGTGGAATCCGTCCGTATTCCCGTGACAGTGAAAATGCGGCTGGGCTGGGACGACAGCCAGATCACGGCTCCCCGGTTCGCCCGCGAGTTCGAACAGGTGGGTGTCGCCGCTATCGCCATTCATGGTAGGACCCGCGCACAAGGTTTTCGCGGTTCAGTCAGCCTCGACGGCATTCGACAGGTTGTGGAAGCGGTGGATTCCGTCCCGGTGATCGGTAATGGCGATGTCCGCTCCATTCCCGATGCGGCGCGGATGCTGCAGACAACCGGCTGTACCGGCGTTTCCATCGGTCGCGGGGCTCTGGCCAACCCGTGGATTTTCCGTCAGCTGGCGGAATGGGAAGCCACCGGCCGCTGGTCGCCATCCGGCTCCTTTGAAGAGCGGCTGGCCCTGTTGTGGCGTCAGTTCCAGTATCTGCAGCAGCAAATCGGCATCGAGCACGCCATTCTGACGTTCCGCCGGACTGCTCACTGGTACCTGAAGCATATGCGGGTCCGCTCGCGGCTGCGGCACACATTCCAGCAGGCGTCGACCTATGAGGAAGTGGAAGCGGCTCTCCGCGCGGTGTCCGCAGCCGGCCCCTGTGAGGGGACCCGCAACGGCGAGCTCCCGGAGCTGACGATCTCCGTGCCCTCCGGACCGGTTGAGCGGTGGTAACCGTGGATCGCGGATAACCGCTGAGCGCCGGCAACTCCCCCTGCGCAGGAGTGCC
This sequence comes from Planctomycetaceae bacterium, assembly GCA_020426545.1. Lineage (GTDB taxonomy): Bacteria > Planctomycetota > Planctomycetia > Planctomycetales > Planctomycetaceae > JAGQPV01. The sequence continues at coordinate 2,817 of JAGQPV010000487.1, read as the reverse complement.
ATTTCTTCACTCCTGACCGGGCGTCACCCGGTAACGCACGGAGCAGGCGTCCGGTTTCGGGCGTTGGCCTGCCGCCGCATGCGGCCCCGAACACCCTGGCCGAATGTCCTCATGAACGACTGGACCTGAGCGAAATCACCGACGGAATCAGTGGTCAGAGAAGCTGTATCGCCACCGGTTCAGTACTGCTCACGCGATGCTTCGTTCGCCTTTGCTCTTTGCCCGCTGGCAACCGTTGACCTCCCGAGAACTCAGGCGTGCTGCGGCGAACGGTGGGGTCAGATACTCTGGACCGCTCCGGGGGATTCTACTGGAAATCCAGCCGGGAAACGGACTGACACCGTGCCGGGCCTCTCGGAACATTTTGTTCACAGAATTCTTCTGGCAGCACAGCCTCCCCTGCGGCTCAGCAGAGGGATTGCATTCGCACCGTTCCCCGCCCGCTCTTGTGGAATGTCTCTAACCTCTTTTGAGCAAACCAGACCGGGTCATCCCCCGGCCTCGAAAAAGGGGAATCCCCCTTGTCTCCCGTGAACAGTTTGCATGGTTGCCTGCGCAGCAACCAAAGGCAGTGAGGTTTGCGAAGGAAGGGGTATTTTCCGTGTTTTTGTTTGACAGTGGGTTCTACGAACTATAACGTGGCTGCAGCAGGCGTTACGTTAGTGCAGCGTGAGTTGGATGCAGCGAGCGTATCAGTTGCCCGGAATACGCGGTCTGCGATAGTCACTTCTCTGTACAGCACGTCTGCCGGATAACTCAGTCGCTCGCGTTCTCTCAGCATGAGTCTGCCTGCTGCAGCGGCTCAGCTTCCTCAGAGATATCAAACAGTCAAGACAGGCTCTGGTGAGTGATTTTCTCCTCCCGGGCCATGTGGTTCTATCCCTTCCAGCTGCCAGAGCTTGCTCAGCGGCGCAGGTCAAGTGGAAAGGGGGAAGTTCGGGTCAGAAGAAGTGCGTTGAGAACAGGCTGCGTGCCATCCGGCATGGGGCCGGTTCCGTCGGGAGGGACGGGACAACGGAATTTATTTGTGATGGGTATCGACAACTGTGTGTCGGCGGAAGTTCCGCTGGCGAATTGCATCAATGAGGAGAGACAATGCTGAGTAAGATCTTTTTTTCCGCAGCGGCCGTGGCCCTGCTGAGCACCGGTGCCCAGGCTGGTGGTCCCTGTCAGACATGTGCACCCTGCCCGCCGGCACCATGCGTGACCTGGCAGACCGTGTACAAGACCGTCTACAAGCCGACCTGGGTGACTGAAACCCGCAAGGTCAACGTGACGAAGTACCGTCACGAGCAGCGCGAGCAGACTGTTACCTACTACGAGAACGTGCCCTACACCAAGCAGGTCACCAGCACCCACACCGTCGCCACCTGGGTCGACAAGGTGCGTCAGGAGAAGTACTCCACCTGCAAGCCCGTGTGGAAGGAAGTTCCCCAGACCTACACCGAGTACGTCAGTTCTCAGGTGAAGAAGCAGGGCGTCCGCAAGGTTGCCAGCGTCGTCCAGGAAACGGCCTATCACACCGTGTGTGAAGACCAGGGTCACTGGGAGAACCGGTGCTACCAGGTTGCTTCCTACGCTCCTTCCTACTCCTCCTGCGGTGGCTGCGGCTCCTGCGGTGGCTGTGCCCCGGCATGTGCTCCCGCCTGTGCTCCCACCTACCAGACCTGCTCCTACCGCGTGTGGGTGCCGAATGTGGTGCAGAAGCAGGTTCCCTACACCGTCTGCAAGACCGTGTGGACCGAGCAGCCCTACGACTACTACGTGACTGTCTGCACCCCGGTGCAGAAGACCCGTACCGTCAAGGTGTGCGAGTACGTCACCGAGTGGCATACCCGTGACATCAACTACAAGGTCTGCGTCCCCCAGCAGGTCACCAAGACCCACGACGTGACCTACTACAAGTGTGAAGCCCGTCAGAAGACCGTCCCCGTGACCGTCTGCGTGCCTTACACCGAAGTGGTCGAAGTGCCTTACCAGCGCTGCGTCAACGTGCCCACGCAGGTTGCCTGCCAGGTCCCCGTGACCACCTACCCGAGCTGTGGCCCCAGCTACGGTGTCAGCTACGGCGGCGGCTGCAACGGCCCCTCCTGTGGCCTCGGTCACTGAGCTGCAGATTCTGAATAACTTGCTCTGCTCGCAGAGTTAAGTTCGATCAGACAGCAGGCGACAGCTGGCCAGTTTCGGCCGGCAGGACTTTGTTCGCTGCTTAAGTACACTCACATGGATGGAGTGTCATGATCCAGATTCGTCAACGGCGGCGTTTCGATCCAGCTGGATCGGGACGCCGCTGTCTGCATTGGTACTCGCAGTACACCGCCGCCCCGCACCTCACCGTTCCACCTTCGGGCTGCTGATTACCCTTTCCTGACAGCCTCCACATGAAGCTGCTGCGTCTGGGCGATCTCTTGCCACGGAAGCGGCGGTCGGCCATGCTGTGCCCGGGTGCTCCCGCCGGAACAGTTGCCTGGACTCTATTTCGGCATCCGCCCCACCCGGCCAGCCACCCTCTTCCTTATTTCCTGCAGCGAAGAATATCCCGTGCCTGCCGACCGCTCCCCGGAGACCGCCCGTCAGCAGAGCAGCTGGAAGCTGCGTGCCCGCTGGCTGTGGGATGGCAGACAGCCTGTCGGCGAAGATGCTGTTCTGGAAATCATTGATGGTCAGATTGCCGGTTTCGCTCCGGCCGGTGAATCGGCCGCGATGAACCTGGGCAACGTGGCAATTCTGCCCGGGCTGATCAATGCGCACACGCACCTGGAATTCAGCGACCTGACGCATCCGCTGCGGACTTCGCTACCCTTCACCCGCTGGGCT
>JAGQPV010000486.1 GCA_020426545.1 Planctomycetaceae bacterium | reverse complement strand
TCAGCAGGCAGCGGAATGTTCGCCGTGGCCGGGCGGGACAACGCGATCATGCCTCCCGCCGCTCCTGCCAGCGCCACCGCCGTGGTGAACCCGCTGCCAAAGCGGGTATTGCTCCGCAGAAAGATGCCGTCTCGAAACCGCAGCCGGCGGCCTCTGCCGGCAGGATAATCGACTGACGCGCCCACTTCGAATTTCTGCGTGCTTCCCTGCAGCCTGTGGGGCAGCGGAACGGGCAGGTGAACCACGCCGTATTCTCCCGGCTGGCAGTCGATATCAAAGGTGATTCCTTCCAGCCTGGCCCGGGTGAGGAAAAACCCGCGAGCCGGTCGCAGCGCGATACGGCCGTGCGAGGGCACATCCCGCTGGTTCTGGTAGAACGCACTGAACAGGCCGACGCCGTTCTGTGCTCCGGCGACGACCAGAAAGCAGAATCCGTCGCGGTTGAAATACCCGCCGAACTGCTGGTGCAGAAAATCCGGTGCCAGGTCCTGGCGGAACTGCAGCTTCACCAGCAGTCCCGCCAGAGCGATTGCAACCAGGGGGCAGCCCACCCGCAGCAGCCAGGTAAGGTCATCCGGACGGTCATCGAACCAGGCGAGCGCACCAGCGATCAGGGCGATGATCAGCAGCAGCGAACAGATCGCCTTGAACGATTCGCCCATGACGGGGTCTCTGGTTCATCACTCGTGCCGCGTACCACGTCCAGCACCAGCAGGCAGGCCGCAGTCGAAAGAATCGACATGCGATCTGTTCTGCTGTGCTGTGCTGTGCTGTAGTGTGGTCATCCCGGCTGAATCCCCCTGAATCGGGGGATGCAGTTCAGGGAGCCATTTTGATGTCGAAGGTGTTTTCACCCTCGGCGATCGTCAGCTGCAGCCCGCTGGTATCCGTCTTCCGGTATTTTTCAGGAATGTTGGGGTATTCCTTCGCCTCGGGCGCAGCGGCCACAGCATCCGGGTTGTCTTCGACCATCACCACGGGAGGTGCGACTTCCGGCGGTGTGACCGTGACCTGGTATTCGCCCACGGGCGTGCCGGGATTCAGCTGATATTTCCCGTCGGATCCGATCGTGGCGTGGGCAATGTAGCCCTCCGTACTGCTGTAGAAGTTCACGGTCCCTTCGGAAACGGGCTGATTGCCGAATGTCACCTGACCGCTGACAGTTCCGTCCGGCCCGCGATCGGGAGTCATGTCCTTACCGCACCCGGTCAGAAACAGCCCGAGGAACAGCATCTGCGAAAGGATGAGTTTTTTCTGCATGAGGCTTTTCTGGATTCCAGCCTGGGTGGAAGAGAAGGTCCGGGCAGCTCCGCGGAACGAAGGTGGTTTAAGCCTCCGGTTGCGGAGTCTGCTGCATCACCTGCACGACACTGGAGAACGACAGGCGTCGTCTGTCACAGCTCTCCGGCGACGTTGCCATCGTCCCGAATGCAGTAATTGCGAAACGTCTGCATGCTGACATTCTCGGAAACGAACTGAACGCTGCCGTCACATCGCAGCATATGAACTCCGCCAGCATGATCGGAGCCCACTCCCACATTCTGGCTGCGGTATCCCGCGCCGGCAGAGTTCATGATTCCGTCCGACGTAGTCGACGACGGGATATTGTGGCCCACCGGGTGCTTGATCGTTGTGACCATGCAGCTGGGCATGTCTCCCGACCAGCCATCAGCCGGAATGCCGACCGTGTTCGAGTAGGCTCCCATGGCGAAGCCGAAATAGTAACCGCCCCGCATGTCGTAACTGATGTAACTGCCGCCCGCGCTCGTCACCCACCGTTTGCACTGTTCGCCGACCATAAACGTATTCGAGGATCCATCGACCAGCTTGGCCATATTGATCCGGGCATTGGGGACCAGGGTTCCGTTCGACGCAATATGCCCGTAAGTCATGGTTCGCACCGCGGACGAACCACCCGCCGAGGAACCGTCCGGCATCACCGCACCGGTGATCCCCACATAATCAGGAATCATGACATCGGGCGAGTTGGAATAAACCGACATTCCATCGGGCAGGGAATTGGTCGGGCAGCGGAACCCTGGAATGACGACACCCCGGAGCATGGCGTTATTCACCGTGTAGCCCCCATAGCTGACGAAATTGTACTTGTTGTACACGGTTGCCTGATCGACATACGGCAGAATGAGGACCAGCCAGCTGCAGGTGTAAAGCGAAGTGTTCGATCCGACAGAACCTGGCGGGAACACCTTGTGAGCGTCGTGGTAGTTGTGCAGTGCCAGACCCAGCTGTTTCAGATTGTTGCGGCATTGCGTTCTGCGGGCCGCTTCCCGTGCCTGCTGAACCGCCGGCAGCAGCAGAGCAATCAGAATCGCGATGATGGCAATCACCACCAGTAGTTCAATCAATGTGAACCCACGGGGACGGCTGGGGCGGTTCGTCATGTTTCAATTCCTCACACTCTGGCATCAGAAAGAAACGCGGGAGATTCCCGCAAGAAGACAGGGCAGAATACTCCGAGAATCGGCAGTCGCCCGTTTGAGACTATCAGAAGAATAACACAGAAAGTGGTAGTTGGGACAGTCCGAGTGATCGGAAGCCTGCAAAACCATCCTGGTGTTTATTCGAGTGTATAGGGAGTTTTCGTTGTATCCGACGGCCTCAGGTGAGCAGCAGCTGCAGGTCTTCGGCGGTCAGCTGCTGAATCAGACTGCTGCTGGAGTTGATGACTGCGTCCGCCAGTTCCTGCTTGCTCTGCTGCAGTTGAACGATTTTTTCTTCGATCGTGTCCCTGGCGATCAGCCGGCAGGCCCGCATGGGTTTGAGCTGTCCGATCCGGTGAGAGCGGGCCACGGCCTGGGCTTCGACGGCCGGGTTCCACCACGGGTCAAGAATGTAGACAAACTCCGCGGCTGTCAGATTCAGCCCGAACCCGCCGGCTTTGATGCTGATCAGAAACAGCCGGCAGTCGGGATCTTCCTGGAACCGGCGAACCGGCTCCTGGCGGTTGCTGGTTTTTCCGTCGAGATATTCGTAACCGACGCCGGTTTCATCCAGTCTCTCGCGGAGCAGGCCGAGCAGCGAGGTGAACTGAGAAAAGATGAGTGCCTTGCTGCCTTCTTCGATGACGATCGCCAGCTGCTCCATCAGCAGGTCGAACTTGGCACTGGAGTCCTCGTGGCGTTTGCGGTCGAGCAGCCCCGAGTGACAGGCTGCCTGGCGCAGTCGGAGCAATGCTTCCAGCACATGGATTTTCGATTTCTGCAGGCCCTCGGTCTCGATCCGATCGCTCAGCAGGGCGCGGTAGTGGTCCCGCAGTTCGTTGTACAGCCGCCGCTGCTGCTTCGGCAGTTCGACATACAGCGTCTGCTCGGTTTTCTCCGGGAGTTCGGGCAGGACCTGCTGCCTGGTTCGCCGGAGAATGTACGGCGAGACGGCCCGCGCCAGCAGAGCCAGTGATTCCGGCTGATCGGCAGACTGCTTCGAGATCTGCTGGAAGGCTTTCGAGCGACCGAGCAGCCCCGGGTTGAGAAATTCAAACAGCGACCACAGCTCGCCGAGGTGGTTTTCGATCGGCGTACCTGTCATGGCCAGTCGATGCTTCGATTTCAGCAGCCGGCAGGCTTTGGCCGCCTGAGACTGAGCATTCTTGATGGCCTGCGCCTCGTCGAGAATGGCATAATCGAAGTCAATTTCCTTCAGGGTCGCGATATCCTGCCGCAGCGTGCCGTACGTCGTGACGATCAGGTCCAGCTCGCCGGCCTGTTCCAGAACCTGGGCCCGGTCGGTGCCGTGGTACTCGGCCACCCGCAGGTTGGGCGTGAAGCGGGCCGCCTCTTCCAGCCAGTTGAAGATCAGGCTTTTCGGCACCACGGCCAGCGAGGGAGCGTGCGTTTCTCCCTCGGATTTCCGGCGAACACGGCGGGATTCCAGCAGGGCCAGCACCTGAATGGTTTTGCCCAGGCCCATGTCGTCGGCCAGGCAGCCACCGAATCCGAACTTCTGCAGAAAGTTCAGCCAGCCGAGACCATCCCGCTGGTATTCACGCAGGTCACCGTGAAATCCGCGGGGGGCATTTCGAGGTTTGACCCCGCTGAAGGAACGCAGCTTCCGGCGAAAGGCGGCAAACTGCCGGTCGACGCTGGCGCGGGAATCCTGGGCCTCCAGCATGGAATCCAGCAGCAGGGCCTGTGAAGGCTGAAACCGAACCGTTCCGTTCTCCGCCTGGCCCAACTCGGCCATCGATCCGAATCGTTTCAGCCAGTCCTGCGGCAGCAGCCCCTGCGAGCCATCGTCCAGCTGCAGAAACCGCTGGCCATTGCGGGCCGCGGCCAGCAACTCGGGCAGGCGGGCCGAGGCACCATCGAAGTCGAATTCGCCCTCCAGCTCGAACCAGTCCACCGCTGAATTCACCCGGAAACTGCTGTGCGAAAGATTGCGCAGCGGGCGGCCTTCGGCCTCCACCAGCCAGCCTTCGTCGATCAGCGCGGCCACCGTCCGCACCATCTCCGTTTCACGCAGTTCATAGGGCGGGGTTTTCTCGTCGGAAAAACCGCCCCATGCCCAGTTGTTTCTGCTTCTGGGCTGCAGTCCCAGTTCCAGCAGACGGTTCTCCAGCGCGGTTTCCTGCTCGAAATCCCGGTGGCAGTACCGGTCGCTGGCCGCGTTCAGCATTCCCGTGGCAGGTTCCTCCGACCTGATCCGCTGGCCGGAATAATCGAACAGCAGCTCAGTCGGCAGCCAGCCACGGGGGGCGACACCATCCCGCGGCAGCACTCTCAGGAGTCCCTGGGGAGCGACCCTGAGTTCTTCCAGCTG
>JAGQPV010000485.1 GCA_020426545.1 Planctomycetaceae bacterium | reverse complement strand
GCCACACGATGCCACGCCAGCCGACACAACCGCTTCATCCCCGTCTGGGTCGCCGGCAGATGCTCCAGGCCGGTTCGGTCGGCCTGCTGGGTCTGGGCATGAATCATCTGGATGCCCTGCGGACGGCCGAGGGGGCACCGCCGGTTTCGGCCCGCTCGGTCATCTACATCTTTCTCTCCGGAGGGCTCGGGCAGCACGACAGCTTCGACATGAAGCCGCACGCTCCCGACAACATCCGGGGCGATTTTGAACCCATTTCCACACAGACGCCCGGCGTGCAGATCTGCGAGCATCTGCCCATGCTGGCAGCCCGCAGCCGCAAGTGGTCGCTGCTGCGTTCGCTGACGCACCCGTTCAACGAACATTCGCAGGGCCACATGGTCATGCTGTCCGGGCAGACGAAACTGCCGCCTACCTTTTCGGCCAGCAAGCCCCAGCCGGAAGACTGGCCCAGCATTGCTTCGGTCGCCGGCGATCAGGTCGCCCCCCGCAATAATCTGCCCCCGGCCGTGGTGCTGCCGGAAAAGCTAATTCACCGCACCGGCCGGACCTTGCCCGGCCAGTTCGGCGGGATGATGGGACGGCGGCGGGATCCGTGGTTTATCGAAGCCTCGGCCTACCACCCCACCACCTACGGAGCCTATCCCACCTACGAGTTCGACCACCAGAAGGGCGAGAAGCACAAGGAAGGGCTGAATTTTCAGGCACCCAGTCTGTCGCTGCCGGAAGGTCTGTCCGACAGCCGGCTGAGCGACCGGAGTTCACTGCTGGGACTGCTCGAAGCCCAGCGCAGGGGGTTCGACCGCCACGCTTCCGTGGAGAACTTCGACCGTTTCCGCCAGGCGGCCATGTCGCTGCTGACCGAAAAAAGCGTGCAGGAAGCCTTCGATGTCACCCGGGCCAGTGATCAGGTGCAGGACCGCTACGGCCGCAACTCGTTCGGCTGGTCTCTGCTGATGGCCCGCCGGCTGGTGCAGGCCGGAGTCAGCCTGGTGCAGGTCAACCTGGGCAACAACGAAACGTGGGACACCCACGGCAACGCCTTCCCGCACCTCAAAGACAAGCTCTACCCGCCCACCGACCGGGCGGTCTCCGCCCTGCTGGATGACCTCGACGAAGCGGGCGAACTGAACGACACCCTGATTGTGATGGCGGGCGAGTTCGGCCGGACGCCCCGCGTCTTCGGCCTGCCCAGCCATTACAAACTGCCCGGTCGCGATCACTGGGGAGCACTGCAGTCGGTCTTCTTCGCCGGTGGCGGAGTCACGGGCGGCCGCGTGATTGGCTCATCGGATAAGAACGGTGCCTACCCCGCGTCGGATCTGCAGCGGCCCGAGAACATGGCCGCGACGATCTACCACTCGCTGGGCATCCCGCACACGGCCGCCTGGCTGGACGATCTGGATCGACCGCACCACATTTACGGAGGCGAACCGATTCACGGCCTGTTCTGATCAGTCCGGGTCAGACATTGCTCCAGACCTCGAGTCTCCCGGATACCGATGCGACCGGGGCAGGGCAACTGCCGACGAAACAGAACAGCCGACCGACGACCTGCTGCTGATCCACGATGCCACCCGCCAGTCCGGCTTCTGACGGTTCACCGCACACAGCAGGTATCCACCGGGATCCTGCACACTTTCCCCAACATCACCTGCCGGGGAATCGCTTGCGGGAACCGATCTGTCAGCATACGATGGAACGCATCAGTTTTTGTCTGCGCATGATCTGCGCGCCAGTGTGTTCTTATTCAGGCGCGATGACACGCCCGTAACGACCGGAGTTCAGCATGCTGAGAGTGCTCAGTAATCCCCGCCAGCTGTGCAACGGCGTCACCCGTCGGGAGCTGCTGGAAGCAGGCGGTTCCAGCCTGTTCGGTCTGGGGCTGAGTGACCTGCTGGCCGGCGAGGCAGCGGCCTCGGGGGCGGGTGCCACCGCCGCTGGCGGCTTCGGCAGCGCCAAGAACTGCATCATCCTGTTTCTGTACGGTTCTCCCAGCCAGCTGGAAACCGTCGACATGAAGCCCGAAGCTCCGGTGGAAATCCGGGGCACCATGAAGCCGATTCCCTCCGTCGTGCCCGGGCTGGACGTGTGCGAGCACATGCCGCACATGGCCCGCATGATGGACCGCATGACGGTTGTCCGCTCGGTGAATCACACCAGCCCGATTCACGGTGTGGCCTATGCCATGACGGGCATTCCCTCGATTTCCGTGGACATGGAGCTGAACCCCTTCGACCCCGCCCACCACCCGTGGTTTGGTTCGGTGGTCGAATATCTCAGCCACGAGAACCGCGGCCCGGAAGATGGCCCGGTGCAGAACCTGGCCCTGCCGTTCCCCTTCAGTTCCCGGCGGACCGATCAGCCCCTGCGGGCCGGCCCATACGGCGCATTCCTCGGCAGTGCGTATCACCCGATCTGGACGGAGTTCGAAGGGGAAGGCACTAAAGTCATCACCAAGGCCCGCACCGGCTTCTCATACACCGGGCCGGAACCGTACCTTGGCTGCACGCCCGATTCGCACTTCCGCATCTCGGCGGCCGGTGGCCTGCCGGAAATGAACGTCAGCCGGCTCGACCGCCGGCGGACCCTGCTGGAACAGCTCGAAATCAAACGGCGGGACCTCGAAACCACCGGGGCGGGGCGGTCGATGTCCAAATTCCAGGACACGGCTTTCTCCATCCTCAACTCGCCCCAGGTGGCCACCGCACTCGATGTCCGCCAGGAGAACGAGAAGACCCGCGACATGTACGGCATGACGCTGTTCGGTCAGTCGTGCCTGGCCGCCCGCCGCATGGTGGAAGCCGGCACCCGGCTGGTCAGCGTCTTCTGGGATGAATACGGCCTGGCCGGAGATGCGTGGGATACGCATTTTGAGCACTTCCCCCGCATGGTCGACCAGCTGCTGCCCCCGTGGGACCGGGCCATGTCCGGGCTGATTCTCGATCTGGAGCAGCGGGGCATGCTGGACGACACCCTCGTCGTCTGCATCAGCGAGCATGGCCGCACGCCGAAGATCAACCGGGCGAAAAACGGTGGCCGCGATCACTGGGCCCGGGCCTACTCGGCCCTGTTCGCGGGCGGCGGCACAGCCCGCGGGCGGGTCATCGGCTCCACCGACAAATGGGCCAGCGATGTGGCGGACCGGCCCGTCGGCCCCAAGGATCTGCTGGCCACCATGTACCACGCGCTGGGCATCAACCCGCACAGCCGCATTCCGGATCGTACCGGACGGCCGATTACCATTCTGCCGGAAGAAGCCGAAGTCGTCGGCGAAATGTTCGCCTGACCGAACAGCCCGCCAGCAGCCAGAATCACCGGCCATAAAGAAAGCCTCTCCCGCACCAGCTGCGGGGGAGGCTTTTCTGTTTGCTCAGCCGAAACACAGCAACCGGCAGACCGCCGAAATGCGGCCTGCGAACGGCGGCTTACTTCTTCTTTTCGTCCTCGTCGTCATCGAAGCCCAGTTCGTCATCGTCATCCAGCAGGTCTTCGTTGAAGTCGCCGAATTCCGAGTCGTCGCCTTCGAGGAACATATCGTCCTGATCGAGGATTTCATCGTCATCGGCCAGCGTCGACGAGGTTTCGATGTCGCCCGCGGAGTAATCACCGTCCTCGAATTCATCGTCGGACAGTTCGCCCGTCTCGAAGTCCCCGCTGTCGAATTCTTCGACTTCGAACTCGCTGCTCTCGAATTCGCCGGTTTCAATTTCTCCCGTGACGACATCTTCGTCGAACTCGCCGGACTCCGCCCCGAAGTCGTCTTCTTCAAGCAGGCCGTCGTCGTCCACCGCACCGGAAGACTTCACCGGTGCTTCCGGACCTTTGAAGAAGATCAGAATGCCCAGCGGCATCACAGCGATCAGCGCCGCGCTCACCAGAGCCAGGCCCACCACGGCCTGCAGCATCGTATTCATGTGCTCGAAGTGGCCCAGGAAGACCATCACCAGCACATAACACAGAAAACCGGCCGGCACAGCGGCCACCAGCGACGTCATTGTCAGACCAGGTTTGCCCACATCGACCTCTCTGCACAGATTCAATCCGGCGAACCGGCGGCCAGAGCCAGCGGTACGGCCGGCAGTGTCTTCGGTCAGCCTGTGGAAATACACGGCTGCTTCCCTGTATCGTAGGTCCGGCAGGCTGCACACCGCAAGCAGTCATTCCCCGGCAGCAACATGGTTTACGGTGAACTTGCCGGCTGCGCCATCTGCTCCGGCTGCGCCGGTTTGAGCCTGGCGGCTACAGCATTCAACACGGAATCACTCAAGGTCGCTCGAATCACAGTGCATCGCTCATTCCTGCAACCACGACCCGGCTGCGCCGGTTCAAGCCTGGCAGCTGCAGCATGCCCGGGAGCGATCCTCTAATCCCGGAAAATCCGCATTATCGCTGTTTGTGATACCACCCGGAGAATTCGTATGACGTGCCGTTCCACGCCGCACCATTTCAGACGTCTGACCGCGTTCCTGCTGCTGGCTGCTCTGCCGAGTTCCGCCTCTGAAGCGGCAGCAGAGGACACCGGGAAAACAGCAGCCTCCGCGCCTCCCAGCATCCTGCTGATTCTGGTCGATGACCTGGGCTATGGAGACCTCAGCTGTCAGGGAGCGACCGATCTCCGCACGCCGCACATCGACCGGCTGGCCGCCCGGGGCATGAAGTTCACCGAGTTCTATGCCAACTGCCCGGTGTGCTCTCCCACGCGGGCAGCCGTGCTCTCCGGCTGCTACCCCGACCGGGTAGGCGTTCCCGGTGTGATTCGCACCCACGCGGAAAACAA
>JAGQPV010000484.1 GCA_020426545.1 Planctomycetaceae bacterium | reverse complement strand
AGTCCTAGTAATCCTCCGGTGCCGCTCAACAGGACATCCGTGACGTCGGCGAATTTTTCGGGAAGCAGTACCTGTGCCAGTTCCACAGTAAACGCAACTGCGCAGACGAAAACACCGGCCGCGCTCAGCAGGACCAGACGCAGCTTCGGCATTACCGTCCACACGGGACATCTCTGAACGGCCAGACTTAGCAAAGCTCCCAGTGGCACGAACCATAGAACTCGGCGCAGTATGTGGACCAGCGCATGATACTCGGTGCCGAAATACAGTCGACTGAAAGGCACCGCCCAGAAACCGTGCAGCCTTCCCTCCACTCCAGCGGGATCGAGGGTCCAGTCGAAGGGGGCCCAGAACAGCAGCGCCAGAAACATGCTGTAGACGACAGCAACTGCAGCCCAAATCAGGGCTTGCTGCAGCTGTCTGGGCCGGCCTGCAGAGCGGACTGGCGGAACACGATTCAGCCAGAGTCGCTGTACCGCGACCCCGATCCCGCCCCCGACACAGCCCAACAGGACATCAGTCACTGAGGTGAACCGGCTGTAGACAAGCAGCTGAGCCGCTTCAATGCCCATCGCGACCATCAATACGATCAACAGGCTGAGGCCGACTGGACGCGAGGTCTCTCCGGCCGACAGCAGGATAGTACAGCTCCATATTCCTGCCGGCACAAAAATGAGGGCGGCACTCAATAGTTCGTAGACAGCGCTGAGCGGACTGCTGTACTGATGACTGAATGGAATCAGCTCAATGCGTCCCAACTGAAACTTATCGTGCAGTTCGTGCAGGCTGATCGTCAGATCGAGCGGCATTACCGAATACACGACCAGGCCCAGCAGATACGCATCGAGCAGCCAGTTGAACCGCCGATGCGGAGCTGCGTTTCTCGTGTAGATTCGGCACCACTCCGTCAGGGACTGCCCGGCCCACAGCCAGAGCACTGCGCCGGCGATGCCTCCCAGCGTTTCTGCTGCGATGTCGTTCTGCGACACGGTCCGTGGAGGAAACCACAGCTGTGTAAACTCCAGCGCAATGCTCAGGAGCGTGCAGCAGGCAACCACGGCAGCAAGTGTCACAGTCCGGCGGATTGGTATTTCCGGGCGGTCGACGTTCAGTGCTCCCATTCCCAGAAACCCGAGAGGGACAAACAGGAGGATGTTCGCTACCCAGTCGGCCCGGTGGTGGATGGTCAGTTGCAGCCAGGGAATGCGGGTGAACCGGGCCGCTGCCTCCGCGAAACCGAGTGATTGAAATTCGAGTGGTACGAGCGAACCATAAATGGCGATGGCCGCGAACAGGGCCGTCAGCAGAACAAAGTGCTGCTGCTGCGGAGCGGGTCTGATATGGACCGCCTGTTCTTCCCGTTGCCCGGCGTGTGGCGGCAGTTCACATTCTCGCCACGGCTGGCTGGTGGCTTGAAAGCAGGACGCGGCCCCCGCTGTTCGTCGTAAAGACAGGGATACCGCGAATCCCGCGAGGATCCACGGCAGTGCCTGTGCTGAGCGAGTGATGAACATCCCCGCCACCAGGAAAGCTGTCAGAGCGACGAAAACTGATGCGGCGGCGATTCTGTCCTGGGGAAAAGTTGCGTATCGGCGTGCACACCAGAGTGAAATTGCGATTGCCAGACAGGTGACGAGATAGATCACCAGACCGGGAAGCCCCAGTTCGACGAGCACCGTCAGGAGTGTGTTGTGTGATGAATAGCCGGCCATGTGTGGAGCATAGTTACCGATCATCGCTCCAAAGTTGCCTGGGCCTATGCCAAAGCACCAGTGACTCCGGAACATCGTCCACGCTGCCTCCCAGAGGATCAGCCGCTCTGCCGCGCTGCCAGTGCGCAGTCCGTGTTCCAGCAGTACCTCAAACCGCTGCCAGTATCCGGTACTGCGGAAGAGAGTACCGGCGATTAACAGACACGGGCCTGCGACAGCAGCTACCACCATTCGATGCGACGAAATGAGCCAGCCGACTGGAACGAGAACAGCGAGCGCCACTGCGGCACCGCGGTTCTGGGTCAGGTACAGGATCCGAAGCAGTTCGAGAATCAGCAGCGAATAAGCCCCCTTCTGCCAGCGGCGATTACTGACCATCATCGCGCCGCCGCAGAGCGGGATTGCCATCACACTCAGTACGGCCAGATCCTCGTCGAGATGAACCGCGTCTGCCCACGAATGCGCCCGCACAACGAGTGCGGTTGCGAGTACGAACGCCAGCCAAAGCAATTGCCGGCCTGGAGAGATCCGACTGGCAGCAACCAGCAGCAGCCCGAACGAGCTGACATAGGCAGTCAGGCCGTGTTTGAGTACACCCAGATCGTTTCCGGCTAGAGGGGCGACGATGAGGGACGACGCCACGACCCAGCAGACGAATGTCGTCGCCAGTAGCACAGGCAATGGCGGCGGCCAGACATTGAGCCGCCGGTGCCGACTCATCCAGACCAGTGTGCCAGCTATCGACAGGCCGCAGATCAGTTCCCGCATGCCGCTGCGAAGCATAAAGGAAAGTTCCGGGGAAAATCGGCGAATTCCGTAGAACAGCGCAACATACACCAGAATCCCCGTCACCGGAGCGAAAGGGACCATCGTGAGCAACAGCAGCCCAAACGACCAGATCAGGATCGACACCAAGCCTGGCGTCCAGCCGGCAGGTGTCCACAGAATCGCCTGGTCCGCCGAAGCAGGTTCCATCATCAGCGCCCGCCACGCAATCCAGGTTGTGGCTCCGGCAACAGTGAGTGCATACAGTCCATAGCTGGCGGCATTAAATGATGTCCGTCGGAGCTCGACGAACTCGTGAGACAAGTCTGCCGCGAAGTCCGACCTCACCAGCTCCGCCTCGACTCCGCTGGCGGGTGACCAGCGTAGACGTTTCAGCCAGATCAGCGCTCGGGATGCCGCATTGCCAACTGCGGACGGATGGCGGATCGGTGAAACAGGCCCAGATCGACAGACGACAGCGACACAGAGGCCAGCCAGTCCCAACAGTACGGCGCCGATCAGTGGCCGTGAAACGACACTGCCTTCAGACGCACTCAGAACGAGCTGTGTAGCAGTTACCCCGGCTCCACTGTGCAAGTCCCCAATTGCACCGGTGGGACGTTCTGAGGCATGGCCAGCCTCGGCGAATGATAGCACACCCCCAATGAAAACGGCTGCCGCAACGGGCAGCCGCAGGGAAGATTTATCAGGAGAAGTATTCATCGGTGCCAGTCTATCGGCAGGTGGTACCAGTCTGTTTCAGAGATCCCCAGGATCCCGATATCCGGCTTCGCTGGACGCCTCCGCTTCGGCGAGTTCTTCGGCCGTTCGGGCTTGCCGTCCGGGCTCGGACGGTCTTGTACTGCCGGATCTGGCACCGCCAATTCCGGGCGACCGTCTTCGGTCAGGCGGAGCATCGCCCGCGGAACCCCTTCCCTGTCAGCCATACTCAGCGCTGAATCACCGGTCGGTGTGCAGACCAGGCTGGCTCCGGGCGTGCCATCGGAACGGCGGGCTGAAACAGCGGCGGTCCCGTCCGGCAGCCGCAACATATGCGGTCCTCCCTCGCCCTCAGGACCGCGGATCGCAATTTCACCCAGCCCGTCCTCAAACAGTTTCAGGCTGAGTTGCGAATCGCGCCCGCCTCCGCGAATCGAAAGGCCTGTTTCACCTTCAGGCAACATCGCCAGGGACGTCCTGCGTTTGCGGGTGGGATCCTGAATCGCCAGCTCGGCCCCTCCCGCGGCATCTGTCCGCATCAGGGCTTCCATCCCGTTGCTCCGGCTGGTAATGCTCATTTCCGTTTCGCCGTTTCGGGAGACAAAAATCTGCCCTTTCCCACCATCGATACTCTTCAGATGAAGAGAGACATCGCCTCGCGCCGTCGCCGCAACGACTACTCCTGTCTCCGCCGGACCGTTGAGCGAAAGGCTCAAACCTCCATCGGGCTGCAACAGCAGCGAGGCGGAGCGAGAGCCCCGAGCGATCCGAATCTCGCCCGAATCCTCTGCTCCCGCCGCCAGCCGAATCACCGGTTCGCCAAACCTGTCATTCAGGACCAGTTCTGCGGTGCCGTCCTTCGTCAGCCGCGATTCGATGCGGGACAGTCCCGACGCGTCCGCGAGAATCGCGGAACTCTCTTCTATTACCTCACGGCCGGAATGCCTCTCCTGCTGCCTGCTGGCATCTGTGTCCGCGTTTCCACGGAGATGGTCGCCATCGAATACCAGCAGGCCACCCAGCACGATCGCCACTGCATACAGCAAGACACGCTCCATCACCTGCATCAGTGCCGCCCCTCTTTTCTGATCGGTAAGTCTCGCCCGACATGCACATTGCGCCAATCACGTGGACGCCAGGAGCTCTGGTTTGCCTGCATCAGCCGGATGAAACCGAATGTTCCTGAGCAACAGCCCGGGGCGTTCCGAACACGCGGGAGACAGCCATCGCGAATGCCGCGCCGGCAGCCGCTCCCGCCACATTCGATACTGCGTCGGTCCAGTCGCACGTTCGTAACGGAACAAAATACTGAACCAACTCCGTTACCAGGCCATGTACGACTGCGACCGTCACGGTAAGACCAGTGGACGGCCAGCCTCCCGCCAACGCCGCCCGCACCAGCAGGAAGCCCAGCACCCCGTAGGCCCCTGCGTGCTGTGCCGCATCAGCCAGCGAGGTATCGACCGTTGTCTCTACCTGGCGGCCATACCCACCAAACAATGGAAACCAAGGATCCGGCGCCATCGTGAACCACGACAGCAGCAGCAGATACGCGAACGCTGCCAGTTGAGTCGCCCGTGTCAGCAGT
>JAGQPV010000483.1 GCA_020426545.1 Planctomycetaceae bacterium | reverse complement strand
GCCCCGGAAGTCCTTCCTCTTAAGCCCCTCTCCGCTCGGGAGAGGGGTTGGGGTGAGGGGCTTCTCTTCTCTTCCTGAATCCTGACTACGACATTCAGTCGCGGTACCGTTCGCGGGGCCAGTCGGCCGCGAGGGTGCACAGTGTGTCGACCACAGCCGGGTCTTCGCTGCAGGCACAGATGCCCGGCAGACGCAGCATGTCGGCCCGGTCGTCCATCCACAGCTCGCGGAAATGGACCGGCTGGCGATCATGCACCCACACGGCGTCGCCACCCAGAATACGGGCGATCTGCAGCGACACCGGAAAATCGTACACGTTGGGTGAATGAATCAGCGAGCCGGCAAACTCGCCGCGGGCCTGCAGCTCAAAGATGCTGGCCGGCATGGCATCGACCGCGAAGCCTTCCAGCCCGGCGGCGGTCACCGCTTCGGCCGTGGCCTGGTCCTGATCCTGAAACCCGATGACGTAAATCTTCTTCGCCGAGGAGCGGTCGGCAGGATTGACCGGCTCCATTTCGGCCAGCACCTGCTCGGCCGGGCGGGACGGATCATCGGGACCGCAGAGGACCCGGTTGTCCGCAGCATGCACCCAGGTTCCCGTGGGCCCGGAGTCCGGCAGAATCACCAGCGACCAGAGAACGGTCTCTTCCGTGCGGAGCAACAGAATCACGCCCCACGAATGGCCGGAACGTTCCCGATAGAACCGCGTGCCGTCGATGGGATCGATGGCCAGCGTCAGCGGGCTGTCGGTCGCAAAGCGGGAGGTATCTCCGGTCGATTCCTCCGCCTCGAGCCGGCACTGCAGCAGCACCGGGTCGGAATCCCGCAGAGCCGAGACGATCAGTTCCTGCACGGTCAGATCGGCCAGAGTCAGTGCATCGGTGCTGGCACTGCCGGACGTCTTGCCTTCGATGCCGATATCGAATTTCCGCATCTGCCGGGCCACGGCACCTGCCCAGCGAAGAACAGACGGCATCCGGGCGTTGAGAGCAGAGATGACTGGGGCGGCATCCATGGGCGGAACGACTCCTGCTGCAGGGACGGATTTTCGGGCGGGAAATGAAACGGACGGCACAGCCCTGTCGGCTGATGATTCCCTGCCGCGGGCAGTATAGCGGCCGGTTCGGGGGGAATCGAGCAGTGACTCCGGCGGCGGCATTGTGAGCAATCAGCCGGGGCGGTACTCTCAGGCGGACTGCAGGAGCAGCCGGACTCAATCGACTGCCTCGCTCATCTCAACAGACCCACTGGAGATCTCCGCAGTGCTGGCCGGACACATCACCGCTCCCGGAACCATTGAACTGATCGACGTGCCGGAACCCGGGCTGACTCCCGGAGCAGCGGGCGGCGAAATTCTGTTTGAGCCGGAACTGGCCTGCCTGTGCGGTTCGGACCTGCCGTTCTTCACCATCAACGGAGAATGGGGCCAGCCGGAAGTCGGCCATTCACTGCATGAAATGATTGGCCGCGTGGTGGAAACCAGCGGCTCGAAATTCAAGCCGGGACAGCGGGTGCTGGCCGTGCCCGAGTTTCAGCTGGGCCTGTTTGAACGGTATGTGCTGTCCGAACAGCGGGCGATTCCGCTCGACCCCCGGGTTCCTGATGAGCAGGCAGTGATGGCGCAGCCCCTGGGCACGGTGCTGTTTGCCCTGAAGAAGCTGCCCAACCTGCTCGACCTGGACGTGGCGATTGTGGGCGCCGGGCCGATTGGCCAGCTGTACTGTGCCTGTGTCCGCAGCCTGGGGGCCCGCGAAATCATCTCGATTGACCGGCTGCCCTCGCGGCTGGAAGCGGCCCGGAAAATGGGAGCCACCGCGGTCATCAATCCCGATGAGGAAAAGCCGGAATCCGCCCTGCGTCAGATCACCGGTGGCAGCCTGGCCGATGTGGTGATTGAAGCGGTGGGCCACCAGAACCAGCAGTTCAACGCGTGCATCCGCCTGTGCCGTTATGGCGGGCGGATTCTGTATTTCGGCGTTCCTCCGGAAACCGTCGACGGGATTCAGTGGCGGGATCTGTTCCGCAAGAACCTGACGGTGCATACCAGCGTGGAGCCGGACTTCGACCGGGATTTCCCGCTGGCGATGCGGTTTATCGCCGAGAAACGGATCGACGTTTCGCCGATCATCACGCACCGCTATCCGCTGGCCAAAATTCAGGACGCTTTCGACCTGTTCCATTCGCGGGAGGACGGGGCCCTCAAAGTGCTGATCGATTTTCCCGCGGGCGAGTCCCGCCGCAACGGGAACTGACGTGCTGCTGGCCGGGCCGACGGTCATCGGTTGATGCAGGCCACGGGTGGCAAGCCACCCGTGGCACCCTGAGAATGCATGTCGCAGTTGTTTAAAGCTGAGACCCTCCCTCAATCCCTCCCTGCCAGGGAGGGACGGAAGACGCAGCACGGCTGATCACCAGATGTGGCACGCCCACGCTTGCGTGGGCATGTCTGGTCGGGGACGGAAGAGAAGACCCCTCACCCAGGCAGTGGTCGATGGTCAGGATTCAGGGGTCAGGGAAGAAGAAAAGCCCTTCTCCCGCAGGAGAAGAGCTTTCAGAGAAGACCACGCCCATCGTTCCTCCGGGACGTGCTGCACGGTTTTCGGGTGGCACGGGTGGCTTGCCACCCGTGTTTCCGGTGACGTGAATCCCGGCAATTGAGACCACGCCCGTCGTTCCTCCGGGACGTGCCACCGACCGGAATGGCATTCAGCCGGCGGCGGACAGCGATTCCGGTTCGGGATCGATGCGGACGGATTCCACAGCCGGTTGTGGCCGGGCGGAGCCGGTGACCGACAGCTGGGGCTGGCTGGCATCGTACGTGGTGCCCCGCCAGGTCACCTCGTGCGTGCGGCACATGCGGATCGTGCGGCCGAGGATATACAGCATGCCGGCAATGGCCAGCGGGCGGAACAGCAGGTAACGCCGGTCGCTCTTCGTAATCGCGTAAGTGCGGGCATACAGCGTCAGCTGCAGGAACTCGTGGGCAATGCCCAGGCCCAGCATGGCCAGCACGAAGGGCGGAGCATAACCGGCCACCATGGCCACCAGGCAGCCGGCGATGGTGACATACGGCGTGACGGCCAGCAGCATGATGAAGGCCACCAGCATCCACAGTTTCTGCGGACGGCAGTCGACGGCGGAATACAGAATGCGGCTCCAGCCGCGAACGATCTGATTCAGCGAGGAGTACATCCGCACACTGCTGATATCTGCTCCGAGAACGACCCGCAGGTTGTGGCCACCCTGCCGCACATTACGGCCCAGATGAATGTCTTCCACGAAGTGCTGCTTCACCCCTTCGTGCCCGCCAATCGCTTCGTAGACATCTTTCCGCAGCAGAATGAACTGCCCGTTGGCAAAGCCGTATTTCCGGTGGCTGGGGTTATTGACCCGGCTCAGCGGGAACAGCACCACCAGCAGCGTGCCGGCATACGGCTGAATCACCCGTTCCCAGAATGAACGGGCTTCGATGGCGGGCAGCAGAGATTCCAGCCCCGCGTTGTGCTCCAGCGCGTCCCGCATGACGGACGTGAGGCAGTTCGGGTGCTGTTTCGTGTCGGCATCGACGAACAGGTACCAGTCGCCGCGGGCCTGCTGCCGGCAGACATGCAGCGCATGCGTCTTGCCCGTCCAGCCTTCGGGCAGCTGCTGAATCTGCACCAGCCGCAGCCGTGAATCCTCGGCCGCCATCCGCGAGACGATCTCGGCGGTGCGGTCGTCGCTGCGGTCGTCGACGACAAGGACCTCGAAGTTGGGATAGTCCTGGGCCAGCAGCGAGGTCAGGCAGCTCTCAATGCTGTCTTCCTCGTCTTTGGCAGGCACCATGATCGAGACAAGAGGGGCTTCCTCCGCGGCGAACGGACGCGCGCCCGGCTGGAGGAATGTCAGCCGGTCCACTTCCCGGCGAAACACGAAGTGCCGGGAAAGTGCCAGCAGCACCAGCACGCTGTAACTGCCCAGCCAGAGAATCTGCCAGGTTTCCATTCGCAAGTCACCTCTCTGTACGAAATCTGTCCGGAAACCTGTCGTCGTTCGCTTCCGCCGGCGAAACCGGGTGAAACAAACGACTGCCTGCCATGCATAGCCGGGTTTTCTGAACAGAAACTCACAACCCGCCGGCAGTGATCTGTGGATTCGCAGCGGCAGCGAATTCAGACAGCCTGCGTCTCAGCGGGCCAGTTCACGCCCTGGTCAGAAGAAGTATCGACCAGTTGGCAGCGGCAGCTTCTGCCGGAAACGCTGCCGAATGCCTGCAGGAGATGAACAGGCTGTGGCAATCGAACCGGCTGGAGAAACCTGCGGCGAAAACCCGCACAGTCCGGCCTCCCGCCAGGGCGGGAGAGACTCTGCCTGAACCCCCTCGTCGCATACAGACCAACAGATTAACGGCATTGTGCGCAACCTGCCACGCTCTGTCTGTACAACCACTATACACAGAACAGACATTGCAGATCGTACAAACCGATGTGGAAAAAAACCGTGCGGAAGAGGCCGTGTCCGAACACAAATCCGGCCGTCGGGCAAAAGTTCCTCGATTCTCTTAACCTGCTGGATAAATTGGGTTTATGTCGCCAACTGCTCGCCATTCCGGCCAGAAAAACCGGCAGAATCTGCCGGATGGTCCTGTGCTTGCATTATGATTCCGGCCGTCGGCATGATGCCGGCCAGGACAACGACACCCCGTCCAGCTGCAGGCCCGCCAGCCCGCTGGGTTCAGCTTTGTGTGGAACGGCATTCCGCACTTCGGCTGAACCAGCAGCCCGGTCGCAGCACAGCAGGGAAGCGAGTAAGAGCATGGATGCTCTGATTCTTCGCTCCGTCCTC
>JAGQPV010000482.1 GCA_020426545.1 Planctomycetaceae bacterium | reverse complement strand
GCCAGCCGCCGGTCACGGAAGAGGAAGGGGAAGCGGTGTGCGGCGCAGGAGCCGGCGAAGAGGATCCCCGCCGCCGGGTGCAGGCGGCCGTGACGTACCTGACGAACAATCAGTCACGGATGGATTATCCGCGGTACCGGCGGGAGGGCCTGCCGCTGACAAGTTCGCTGATGGAGTCGCTGGTGAAGGAGATCAACTGGCGGGTCAAGGGCAGCGAGAAATTCTGGAACGATCCGGACGGGGCGACCCCCATGCTGGCCCTCACCGCTGCCGCCCTGAGTGACGATAGCCGCCTGGAATCCGCCCTCACCTGACATTTCCGTGTCCTGCACCCCCGGTCCGGGGTCACCGGCGGGGCCGTTCAGGACTGTTTCGGCGGGTGGGTTTCCAGCTCTTCGAACAGGGCCTTCATCAGCAGAGGCCAGACCACGGTGGCATCGGAATAGACTTCCGCGAAACGACCGCCTTCGGCCGCCGGAACGAATTTCCCCCAGCTGACTCCTTCCGAATAGGTGCAGCCGGACAGGCCGCCCCAGTGAACCGGTTCCGGGCAGATCCGAACGCCATACCGGAAGCGGGGCACCGTCAGCTGGGTGCCAAGGCGGTTGTTGGTGATGTCGATGTAGGGGGCCACCTGCTGTGCCCAGTTCCGCGGCACGCCGCCGCCGATGGTCATGATGCCGATTTCCGGAGACGTGGCGATCAGGCGGGCGTATTCCTGCAGATCGAGGAACGGGTTGTATTGCGGCACCTTCTGAAACACGTCTTCGGCGGCCGCAGTGGCGGGGTCGATCTTCTGCTTCGCCAGAGCCTGTGCCATGGCCCAGGTGGAGACATCCAGCCCGAGTTCACTGTCGGTGAAGGCCGGAATGAAGACGGGAACATTCTGCTCGTAGGCGCTGCGCAGCACGCCGGGGCCCTCGGCCCGTTCGCTGAGCTGGCGGCCGATTTCCCGGCACAGCGAAGCCGAAGACCATTGCCCGCCTTCAGGCTGACTCTGGTTCAGAGTGTCGGCCATCACCTCAGCCACCTCGTTCAGGTTGGATTCCATCTCGAGTGTGTCGTACACCCGGTTGTAGCCCTGCTCGTACAGCTTCTCGTCCGACATGTGGGGTTCGTGCCGGTAGTGTGTCAGCCCGATGGACTCGGTCAGTCCATGAGCCATCAGCGCGCCGGTGGCCACGACGGCGTCGACCAGTTTGCGGTCGATCATTTCGCAGATGATCCGTCCCTGGCGGGCGACGGTCATTGCGCCGGAGATCGTCAGCACGAGGCGGCATTCGCGGCGGCCGGCCAGTTCCAGCAGGATGTCGAAGGCCTCTCCCAGCTGCCGGCCGCCAAACGCGGTACGGGACATGGCACGAAGCAGGTCGGCGAAGCTGCTGACCTGACTGAGATCCAGGCTCTCCAGCGGAGTAAGTCCATCGCTGCGGCCGTCGTGCAGATCGTGGCGTTTCATGTCGGTCTTTCCGGCTCTTAATTAAGTCAGATTGCCTGCTCGGTCAGCGTGCAATTTCCGCGGGAATAAGGATCCGTGTTCCGGCCGCTTCAGAGACCAGCCTGCAGGGGGGCTCTGGCCGTACGGCGGTGGCGAACGAAATCGATCGCTTGTTGCTGCCTGCCCATCGAGTCTGAGAGGAGCGAAGGCAGGTTTCTGAGTCACACTGTCTCGAATCCGGCTTGCGAGAACAACTGATAAAGCCATGGCTGCCAGCGGGGGAATCGGTGCCGACGAAAACAGCCGGATCAGCGGAGCGGTGAACGTGCCGGAGCGGGGCTCAAAGCGGAGGACTGCTGCTTCAAGGCTGATAAGTCTCCTCAGGCTGACCGATGCATGGCTGGCGGGACAGAGGGCCTGCGGAGCAGAGAACCTGCCCGTGGAACAGAATCCGCCGACCCTGCGAAGGTGCAGGGCCGGCGGTCAGAAATCAGAGTTTTCTCAGCGTCCGGAACAGTGACTGCTGTCGATCGACAGTCGCATCCTCAGGTGTAGAGCGAACCCTGGCAGTGGCTGGAAAATTCTCCTGATCGGGAGGAACTTTCCGCCGCAGAGTCAGCGCAACATCAGACTGGAAAGTCAGACAGCAGATACGGCTCTTCAGGCCGCCGACCAGAGGGCTGGTGCCGAGTTAAGGTTTCAGCACTGGTTTCCGGCAGCAAGTGCGGGTTCCAGAGGTGTTCCGCCTTCCAGCGGGAACCGCGAAACCTGACGCACGACAATGTCACCCAGATCCAGGTCTTCCTGCAGGTACTGCAGAACATCGAGCGGATCTGTGGAGCCGCAGGTGAAGAGATCGAGAGCAATCAGTCCCAGATCGGCATAGGTGTGTGCCGAGCAGTGGCTCTCATCGAGGAGGACGACGGCGGTGAAGCCGGGGGGGGAATCCTGACCGAAACGATACCGGACCTGTGAGATCACATTGGCACCGGCGCGGGTTGCCGAGCGGGCCATGGCCGCCAGCACTCCACCATCATCCAGACAGGTTTCGCGAGGAACATTCCGACAATCAATCAGAAGGTGTTTGCCCTTTGACAACTCATAAACCCTCCCACGCTGAGCGAATACAGACGCTGCGAAGATACCTCGAGGCCTGAATTGCTGAAATGACGCCGCCTGCACCGCAAACCAGTCTGTCGAGGTTTCAGACCGTGGTTCCCGCCAGCCGAGCCAGACGAAAGTGTCTGAACCGGCTGATCGACCGCAGGTGACACACCTGCGACAAGTCAGACGTTACGTCGCTTCAGCCCATTAATTTTCCATCTACCATTTTCGGGCTGCCGGTGGAATGCCGGACGGCTCAATGTGCAGACGATGGAAAAGCCGCGTAAATGTAGCGGTGCTCCCGACTCAGGGCAAGCACTGACTTTGCAGAATCTCTATCTGCCGGATCGCCAGCCGTCCGGAACACTCAAATATCGACCGATGGAGCGGTTTCGCTGAGCCAAAACCGCCCGTGGAACGCGGAATCCGGCCGGGGCGGACACGGTGCCTGCCTGTCCTTCCGGATCCGGTTCTTCCCATTCAGCAAAGGGTTTCCGGGGTTTCGACCGTCGGGTCAGAGGATTTCCAGGGTCGGCAGCTGGGGTGTCCCGTCGGCCATCAGCGACTGTGCAATCTCGAGGGCGACCGTTTCGCACATATTCATCAGCGGCTGACGTACGGGGCTGTTCTCCGCATAAAGTTCGGGAATGGCGCCCGCGTCACCCTGGATTCTGATAGCGGCATCGATCGGAATTTCACCCAGGAAGGGGACCTTCATCTCGCCGGCTTTCTGCTGCGCCCCGCCGCGGCCGAAGATTTCTCCCGACATGTTTTCCACCATGCCCAGCACCGGGATTTTCACCTGCCGGAACATACTGATGGCTTTGACCGCATCGAGCAGGGCCACTTCCTGGGGAGTACACACCACGACCGCGCCCGCCAGGCCCACCAGCTGAGACAGTGTCAGGGCGACATCGCCCGTTCCCGGGGGCATATCGACAATCAGGTAGTCCAGCTCGCCCCAGTCCGTGTCCTTGAAGAACTGCGTCAGGGCTTTGTGCAGCATGGGCCCCCGCCAGACGACGGCCTGCTCCGGTTTGATGAACAGCCCCATCGAGATGACTTTAATTCCCGCCGAAACATGCGGCTGCATCCGGGGGATGACCGTTCCGTCCGGGCCTGGCTGTTCGATCACTTCCGGCTGACCGGACACGTGGAACAGGTGGGGAATACTGGGGCCGTACACATCGGCATCGATCAGGCCAACGCGGGCCCCGGCCCGCTGCATGCCACAGGCCAGAGCAGCGGCAATGGTGCTTTTGCCAACGCCACCCTTTCCGCTGCCGACGGCCAGGATGTTCTTCACCCGCAGGCCCAGCGTGCCGCCGGTTTCCCGACCGCGAACCCGGGGAGTAAAGGTGATTTCGACTTTCGCGGCGGAGGGGGCGACATTCGTCACGGCCTGGCGGACCCGTTCCTCCCGCTCCTGCTGCTGCGGTGCGGGGACCATGGGCAGCAGGATTTCGACGGAAACGCCTTCCGGTCCGGCTGTCACCTGGCCGACCATTTCCAGCTTCGAGAGCGGCTGGTTCAATGCGGGATCCACCACAGCCCCTGCTGCGTTCCGCACGGCCTGTTCATCGATTGCCTGGTTGCCTGTCATCAGTTCTGTCCTGTCATTTCCGTCTGCCGGATTTATTCTGCCGGGTGTTACTGTTGATGCGGTTGTGAGGTCTGCAGCAGCCGGCTGACCAGCCGGGCCAGTTCATCACCCGTGACCCGGTGCGGCTGGATGGAAACGGCTCCCATCTCCCGCAGCACCCATTCGAGGCGATCTGCTTCCGGAGACTCCACATACACGACCGGAACAGCCGCCTGCTCTGTTGTTCTGGCGACCAGAAAACGGGCGGCTTCGGCAGCTCCCACAGCAGCGTCGAGCACGATCAGATCGGGCTGCGGCACGTGGCCTGCTGCTTCCGCCAGCCGGGAGAGTTCCCGGATCCGCACATCAGTCCGGTTCAGAAACTGTCGTTTGAGTTCTGGCCCCCAGCGGGGCTGTGGTTCAACCACGAATACCTGCATGATCACCATTCAGCGGCAGGTTCAGGGGCCAGCCGGGCATGCTTCCACCCTGCCATTTCCCTGAACTGAACGACCGGGCTGAATTCACGCTGATCCACACGGGGCGGTGCCCTGCAGCGGGAAGGATACTGCGACAGGGGCCCCGGCGGGAACTGTCAGCCGGAAGTATGCACCTTTCCGTCGGGAAATCCAGATGGCGGACTGTGGATTCTCTGCTGTCCCGGGGGTTGCGGGGGTTTCAGGCCGACTTCCCGCCAGTCAGGTGCGGGTT
>JAGQPV010000481.1 GCA_020426545.1 Planctomycetaceae bacterium | reverse complement strand
GACTGCCGGCAAACGCCGTGGCGGCTGTATCGGCCAGAGAGAAACCAAACCGCCGCGAACCGCTGATCGCTACCGCCATCGCCGCCAGGTGAATCGCCACCGCACAGGTCCACACAATTACGATGGACGGCAGGCCCGGGCTCCCGTGTGTTCCCACCAGCTGCCGCCCCGCCTTGAAAGCCGCCAGGGCCACAATCAGCAGAATGCAGGACTGGGCGACCACGCCGATGGGCGTCTTGAACTTCCTGGCAAACGCCGCCGGGCCGGGAATCTGCCGCAGCAGTTGTCCCGCCAGAGAGGGAACCAGCACCGCGGTGACCAGCCGCCACATCATCAATTCCGCATCGAGGCGGACTTCGGTCGCCGCGCTGACAGCCAGATTCATCCACAGCGGGGTGAGCAGAAAGCACAGGCCGTTCGTGACCAGCGTCACCATCAGCGAGACCGCATCGTTCCCGCCGGCTTTGCGGGTCCAGACGGAAGCCGCCGCCATGGTGCAGGGTGCGCTGGCGGCAATCATCAGACCGATGGAAAAATCCGGCGAACTCTGCAGCACCATCAGGGGCCAGGCCAGCAGCGGGATGAATCCGTAGTTGACCACGGAGGCCCACAGCACCGGCCCGGGCGACCGCATGGCCGCCTGCAGCTGCCGGCTGTCGAGGCTGAACGACATCAGAAACAGCACC
This sequence comes from Planctomycetaceae bacterium, assembly GCA_020426545.1. Classification (GTDB taxonomy): domain Bacteria; phylum Planctomycetota; class Planctomycetia; order Planctomycetales; family Planctomycetaceae; genus JAGQPV01. The sequence continues at coordinate 4,150 of JAGQPV010000481.1, read as the reverse complement.
AGAGCCGTCGTCAGCCGGGGAAGCAGCTCCAGCACCCGCTGACCATTCTCACCGAGGGCTTCGGTACCGCGGGCCAGCATGGTCGGAGAGAGACTGGTGCCCAGCAGCAGACCACCGGGAATCAGCACTCCCAGAGCCAGCAGGAACCACCGTTTCTGCAGAAAGACGCGCATCGGTCGGAGCATTCACGAAAGACAGAGAAACTGTATCGGAATGCAGAAGTCTAGCTGGACAGGTTACGGGGAGGAAGCCCCCTCCGCGGGTGCAGGTGCGGGATTCTCCTGCGATGTGGCTTCTTCCGCCGCGGGAGTCGCTTTCATCTCAGGACGCGGAGCCACCACGGGCTCGCGGGCCGGGGCAGCTGCGGGAGCTTCTGATTCGGGGCGGGAAGCAGGTTTTTCCGGCTTCGGCTGAGCGGGTGCGGGCTCCTTCGGCGGCGTGGCCGGTGGTGTGGGAGTGGCCTTCATTGGAGGGCTGCTGTCGTCCGCCCCTGCCTGCTGCCACTGCTTTGCCAGAAACAGCAGGCCGGGCAGCTGCGGATGCTCCTCGGAAATCAGTTCCACCTGACGCACGGCGTCTGCGGTCTGGCCTTCTTCGGCCAGCGCGGTCGCCAGCAGAATCCGGCTGTGTTCCCGCCAGCGGCCGGTGGAATACTTCTTCAGATACAGCCGCAGATTTTCGATGGCGGTGGCCGGCAGGTGCTGTTCCAGCTGACAGACTGCCATCCAGAAATAGGCATCCTCCGCCGCCTGGGCGTGCATCGCGACGAATTCCGCCGGCACGGGCAGCTGCGGGTTGAACCGCTCCGACAGCCGCACGGTGAGGTAGGTGCGAATGGCCGCCGCATGATCTCCCTGCAGCTGGCGGATGCGGGTTTTCAGCTGGGTATAGGTGGGATCAAAAGCCAGCTGTTTGCGTTCCTGGTCGGCCCGCACCCGGGTGGGAGCACGGAAGGGGTATTCGCGAATCAGAAACCGCTGGTACAGGCGATCGTCTTCGGTGATGTGATCGAATGCCTGCTGCTGCTGCTCCGGCCAGCCCCAGACAGAAACGGCACTGGACTCCCCCAGACCGGTTCCCGCTCCGGCCAGCCGGTTCAGCAGGCCATCGCCCAGGGCACTGTCGACCAGCCCGTCGAACACGACCAGCGAAGCATCGCCAGAAAGCGTTGTCTGCAGGGCCCCCATCCGGGGAGACCACAGCGAAGTGCTGCCCACAGCCAGTACCCGGGGCTGCTGGAGCAGATCCGCGACAGCCGCCTTGTCTTTCTCGTCGGAAAACAGCTGCTGCACCAGCTCGGGGGTCTGCCGCAGTTGGCTCCAGGTGGCCGGAACAGCCACCGCTCCAGCCTCCGACAAACCGTCCTTCGCAGGAACAGCCAGGCCCAGCTTCGGGCTGAAGACCAGAACCTGCCCCTCGTGCAGCACACCCACCAGCCAGGGGCCATTCTCTGCCGCCGCGTTCTGATCGGTGGAGGCTGCATCGGTGGCGTCCGCAGCCTCTGCCGTGGAAGACGCCAGAATTACCGAATCCATTTTCAGCTGCCGCAGCAGGGCCGAGAACACCCAGGCCCTGTCCCGCGAAGTTCCGCGTCCCACCAGCAGAACATGGTACGGCGTCAGCGGGACTTCGCTCCGGTCCTGCGGTTCGAGGGCAATGGTGCGGCAGGTATAGTCAAACAGCCGCACAATCCGTTCCACGTTCGATTCGGCACCTTCGATCACCGATTCGGCGGCCTGTTTCATCAGCAGGCTGTCCCGCACATGGCGGACATCCCGCTCGCTGAACCGGTCGCTCTGGACAGCCTCCAGCCCTGCGCGGCCTGCCGCCTGGGTGATGGCCGGCTCGGCCACCTGCATATACTCCGACAGATCGACCAGATTCCCGCCGCAGCTGCGATACCAGGAATTCAGCAGATCGACGGCCGTATCGCTGGACGCGGTAATGCCCAGGCGGTCCGGCTGCAGCATATCCACCGCACTGCCGACCAGATCGTTACAGCGGCTGGTTTCCGAATCGGTGCTGCCGCTGTCCGATCCGCTGCCCGCGGAGGATTCTGCATCGCCCGGCTGGCCCTCGTCGGACTTGCCACCGCAGCCGGCAACGGCAAACACGAGCAGCAGGCACAGGAAAGCAGAAGCCCTGTTCCACTGGTGGCCGGAAAGATGGCGAGAGACAACTTGCCTGGAAGTCACGGCTGTCATGAGAGTCATTTCACAGAGTTGCTGTTGCTGTCGGTTGAACTGTTACTGGTCCAGCTGTTGACCAGTTCCCGCAGAGCGACCAGCTGGGCCACCAGCGATTCGAGCTGATCCAGGGGAACCATGTTGGGCCCGTCGCTCATGGCGGTATCGGGGTCGGGGTGCGTCTCCATGAAGACGGCATCCGCCCCGGCCGCCACAGCCGCCCGGGCCAGGGTGGGCACCATCTCCCGCTGCCCGCCGGTGGTACTGCCACCGGGCAGCTGCACGCTGTGCGTGGCGTCGAAGCACACCGGGGCCAGTCGCTGCATGATGGGAATGGCCCGCATATCGTTCACCAGCCGGCCATAACCGAAGGTGGTACCCCGTTCGGTCAGCATCAGCCGGGAGCAGCCCGATTCCTCGCACTTGCGAACAATGTGCACGGTATCTTCCGGGGCAATGAACTGCGGCTTCTTGACGTTGACGGCCCGGCCTTCGCGGGCTGCCGCCTCGGCCGTGGCCCGGATCAGATCGGTCTGCCGGGCCAGGAACGCGGGAATCTGCAGCAGGTCGCACACGGCCGCTACGGGATCGGCCTGAGCGGGTTCGTGCAGATCGGTGGTGACGGGCAGGCCGGTCTGTTCCCGTACGCGGGCCAGCATCTGCATGCCGTGCTTCAGCCCGGGACCACGTTCGCTGTGAATGCTCGTCCGGTTGGCCTTGTCGAAACTGGCTTTGAACACGAACCGCGCGTTCATCCGCCCGGCCAGTTCCGCCAGATGCTCCGAGACCCGCTGCACCAGGCCTTCGTTCTCCATCACACACGGACCGGCAATGATCAGCAGCGGCTGGTGGGTGCCGCACAGATGCGGTCCGACAGCAACGGGATTATCAGACACCTGCGGTTCCTTAGAGTGCATCCTGCGATTCAGACAGTCAGTTCCAGCTGAAGTGGAGTTTAACGGGCCGCAGGCTGATTTCGAGTCGGAACGCAGAGCCTGGTGAACAGCAGACCGAACACTCCCTCCACCGGCAGGTTCCCCGGCCGGGAAAATCTGACAGTTCGCGGAAGGAACCAGTCTGTACCAGAGCCTCCGGCCGGAGACAGCGTAGAGGATACAGTGACCTACGTTCCACAGGCCAGTTCGGTTGGAGAGAACCCGCTGAACGGGCTGAGTCTGAGAAAGGAATTCGCGAAGAACCGCCCGTGCCAGCAGTTATCACCGCGCGGAGCCACTAGCCGGGTGGCCCGGCTGCGCCGAGATTTCCAACGGAATTGCCCGAAAATTCAGCAACCGGGCCGGGTCAGTCGGTAATGTCGGCCAGAGCCGCGATCACCGCTTCGATCTGCTGTTCCGTGGTGAAGGGGCCGCAGCTGAGCCGCACGGTGCCCCCTTTATCAAACGTGCCGGCCGCCCGATGCGCGCCCGGTGCACAGTGCAGGCCGGCCCGCGTTTCGATCTCGAAGCTTTCGTCGAGAATACTGGCCAGTTCCTGCGGCTCGAACCCGATTGCCGAGATACTGACGACCGCGACCTGCTGTTCGGCATCGGCCGGGCCCGCAATCCGGATGTTCCGCAGGCTGGACAGTCCGTCGAGCAGTCGGGCGGTCAGTTCCTGTTCGCGGGCGGCAACCTGCTTCACTCCCTGCCCGGACAGCCACTCGAGGGCCGCTTCCAGGCCGAACAGCCCCGGCGCGTTATGATTGCCCGATTCGTACCGGTCCGGCAGGGAACGCGGCTGCTGAATGTCTTCGCTGTGCGAGCCTGTGCCGCCCTGACGCACCGGCTGCAGACGTTCCTCAATGCCGGCCCGCAGGCACAACAGGCCGGTGCCCAGTGGCCCCAGCAGACCCTTATGACCGGGACAGGCCACCAGATCGACGGGCAGAGCGGCCATGTTCAGCGGCAGGTGCCCGGCCGTCTGGGCGGCATCCACCAGAAACAGGGCTCCGCCGGAGCGGGCAA
>JAGQPV010000480.1 GCA_020426545.1 Planctomycetaceae bacterium | reverse complement strand
GGTCGCGGTCAGCTCGGGTCGTCGCGGGGAGAGGCAAAGGGAAACAGTTCCACCGGCCGGGCAATCGCCAGGTAATCCTCCATCGACAGAATGATGGAATCTGTCAGCGAACCGGCATTGAAGGCGATTCGCGGATTCTCCCGGAGCGATGAGTCCACATACAGGTTGAACGGCAGAATCGGTCGACCGAAAGGCGGCACCGAGCCAGGTACCAGGCCGGTCAAATCCCGCAGTTCGTCGGATGTGGCAAACCGCAGCCGGCCCACTCCCAGGTGCTGCCGGATGGCGGACGAATCGGCCCGGCAGTCGGCTGGCAGCACGAACAGGCAGAATTCCCGCTGGCACTTCATCAGCAGGGCTTTGCCGCCCATTCTGAGTTCCTCACCCCGTTCCCGGGCCGAATCCGCCGAGGTCAGCGTGGGCTGGTGCTGAACTTCCTTCCGCTCGATGCCTGCTTCGTCCAGCAGGCGGCGGATGCGTTCCAGAACCGTCCGGACCGGTTGGCCTGTTTCTGCAAGGTGTTCCGGCGGGTGCTCAGTCATGCTGTTCCTCAACGGCTGCTGGCCTGCGATCGGTGACGGATTCGCGATCGTCCGCCGGGGTGCCGTGCTGAAAGCACGCAGCGGACAATCCTGTCAGTCACCAGAGGCGGGCGACTCAGTGCCGGTCTTCCCCGGTCAGCAGATGTTCGATTTCGTCGGCCCGGCAGGCGATTTCCATCACGCTGCGGCGAATCTCCTCGGCATCTACGGTCGAGCGGGGGTAGGTATCGACCATGATGAACTGAGACTCCCCTTCCACATCGCGAATCGCCAGGCCTCCGTGCGGCACCACCGAGTTCAGCCGGAGTGCCGTTTCGAAATACCCGGCATCCGCCGGCCCGCAGACACTGTAAATCAGCAGCAGTGGCTGGGAGGTGTCCCGCCGGTCCAGCTCGAGATAGACCTTCTGCGACCGGCCATCCGGCAGGCCGACTTTCAGGGTGTAATGGCTGTTGTCCCGCGTCCAGGTGATCGCGCTGTGCTCGCCGAAGGCTTCCCGCAGCAGGCTTTCCAGATCGCGAACCTGGCCCAGTACCGCCTGCAGCAGCTGCAGCGCGGCCATTCCGTTCCGGGGCCGGTTCTCCGGCGTGCGGGACAGCATCAGGCTGAGGCACTCTGCGATTTCCAGGGGGATATCGGAAAATTCCTCGCGGACTCGTGGCAGCGGCGCGTTCGCCGCCTGGTGTGCCAGCTGCGAAATGGTGGCTCCGGTCCAGGGATAACGACCCGTCAGCAGCAGGTACCAGGTAATTCCCAGGGCATACACATCAGCCACGGGGCTGCACGATTCTCCTTCGAACAGTTCCGGTGCCATGAAGTGCGGCGTACCAACCATTCTGCCCGACGGCAGGCCATCGTCCTGCAGCACCCGCTTGGCCAGTCCGAAATCGGCAATCTTCGGCACGCCGGACGAGGTGAGCAGAATGTTATCCGGTTTGAGATCCCGGTGCACAATCCCCTGACGATGGGCGGCGGCCAGCCCGTCGCAGACCCGGGCGATCAGTGCCGTGGCCCGAACGGGTGTCAATCGGCCTTCGTCGTCCAGCAGCTGCTGCAGCGAGCGGCCCGCCACATACTCCATCTCCAGGAAGTTGTGCTCGTCCGTCTGGCCGATGGCATGGACCGTGACAATATTCGGGTGAATCAGGCAGGCAGCGGCCCGGCCCTCCGCCACAAACCTTCTGACATAATCCACATCGCTGGAGGCGATCCGTGGTGAGAGCAGCTTGAGCGCACAGTGCCGTTCGAGGTCGGCATGCCAGGCCAGAAACACCTGCCCCATCCCGCCGCGGCCCAGCAGCGCATCCACCCGGTACACGTGCAGTCGCTGACCGATCAGCTCTTTCGGCAGCTGGTCTTCGGGAATTCCGTCCTGGAGCAGCCTGTCGGGAGAAGAATCCGTCTGCAGTTGTCCCGAATCGGCCATGGGCTGAGCTGGTACATCGCACGAACCAGAAACCGAACTCAACACCTCTCCTGACTCCGCCTGCCGCACCAGCAGCGTTTCGGCCTCGGCGATTCCGTCCGGCAGTGCGACATCCCCGCCGCAGCGGGGACACTGCGCCGGTTCCATCGCAAAGGCAAACCGCTCGTTGCAGCCAGCACAGTACACCACGGACTTTGACTCCCCCACGAAATCACTGCCTGAGATCGTATTGTGAGAATACCCTGCGGAACATGCGCCCCCGCGTCCCCGGCAGACGCAATTCTCGCTGTCGTACGGGGCCCGCTGTCGCTCGGGCCGGTCTGCCCCGAGACAGCCGCTTCCCCGAAGAGGCCGGGAGGCCCGCCCGCCGGTTCCTTCTGGCCGACTGCTGTCTGGCGATGATCTGGCAGTTTGACGCTGCCGGAAACGCCAGCTACATTGAATTCAGCGGGGCCAGCTGTTCTGCAGTCTACGCGTTCTGCAGCACAGTTCACAGTATCTGTTGAGAGTCTGCCTCTTCTGCCCGACACCCGGTTCCGGTTGTCTGCTTTGAACCGGCGTGGCGACGCCGGCATGCTGCACGGTTCCTTCCGGCTGCATGCTGCCCCCCCCAGTCTGACAGGCTGAGCTGACGGAATGCCCGAATCTCTCAATCCCCCGCTTCCTCCCGAAGACGAGTTCCGCACACGGCCCGCTGCCCCGGCGGAGGCGAAGCCGCCTGCAGGGAATCCGGCGGCCGATGGCCCGGGCGACGTTTCCGGGGAAGCTGCATTCGGAACGGAATCACCCGGCGAACTGCCCGCGGAAAGCATTTCCGCGGAGCATTCCGCAATTGGTTCCGGCGATGATGCGGCTCCCGTCCTGACCAGCCCGACAGATCTCCGCCGGCGCCTGCCGCCTGGCCCGGGGCTGCTGGAGTCGATGTTCTGGGTGATGGGCGTTCTGCTGCTGCAGTTACTGGCGGGTGGGGTCACCATGCTGGCCGTGCTGGCTGTGCACCTGGTTGGCACGGGAGACGAATTCGGCCTGCCGATGCTGCAGCGACTGCAGGATGTCAAATTTCTGAAGGACGTGCAGCAGGGCTCGCAGATGGCCCTGTTTGGCGGTTCCCAGTTGCTGTTTGTGCTGGGGATGATGCTCGCCTCGCGGCTGCGTCTGGGCTCGGAATACCGGCGGAGACTGGCCCTGAGGCCGATTCCGGCCGGTCATGTGGCGCTGCTGTTCACGCTGATCCTCCCGCTGGCGATGCTGTCCCGCGCCTGCTACGAGGGGTTCAACACGCTGGTCTGGCTGCCGCTGGTGGAGAAGCTGGAATTCCTGAAGAGCATGAACAGCTACAACACGATGGAACTTCTGCAGGACATGGTGCGGGACACGCCCCTGCTGGCCCTGCTGATGACCGTCGCCGTCGCCCCCGCCATTGCCGAAGAGCTGGCTTTCCGGGGAGTGATTGGCCGCGGACTGCTGGCCCGCCGCGGGCTGCTGCAGGGCATGGCCATCACGTCGCTGCTCTTCGCTGCAGTCCACATCTACCCCGTGCATGTGGTGGGGGTGATTCCTCTCGGCCTGATGATGCACTTCCTGTACCTCACGACCCGCAGCTTCTTCGCACCGGTGCTGTTTCATTTTCTGAATAACTCGATGGCCGTGTTTGCCGGCCGGATGGAAGCCCCGGTTCCCGATGCGGGCGTTCCCGAAGCGGCCGCCGCTGTGCTGGACCAGGCCGATGTTGCTCCGGCGGAAGTCCAGCTGCCGCTGTACCTGGTGGCGGCCGCACTGCTGGCAACTGCCGGAGTCTGCCGGCTGATGTGGACCACCCGTGTTCGCTGGCTGCGAAGCGATGGTCGCGAATGGAGTCCCGGCTATCCCACCATCGAGGCGCCGCCGCTTTCCGCGGGGGCAACCGCCCGCTGTGGTGCCGTGCAGCCTGTTCCTCTGGCCCTGGCCCTGGCCGGCCTGACCGTATTTGCCACAGCCTTCGTGTGGTGGGGACTGCAGCAGGTACCGGTGTAAGAATTCTGCCTGAATTCTCGGCAGCGGACGGGCCGATGAGCGGGAGAAACCGATTCTGCATTGGCTCTGCCGGCCTGCGGTCTTACAATCGGCGGACGAGCTGCAGCCTCAGACTCCTGCGAGAGTGGCGGAACTGGCAGACGCGCTGGATTTAGGATCCAGTGGGCATAGCCCGTGCAGGTTCGATTCCTGTCTCTCGCACTCGACTAAAACCGCCAGGCCGTACTTCGCCAGCCCGCCCGTACGGTTCAGGTGAGATGGCCGGTGGTGCTGTGTCCGGCAGTCTCTCGGGGGCCGTTGCGGGCAGAACAGGAGCGGCCGCCTGCTGTTCCGGCCTCCTGAATTGCGGAGGGGCCCCATGAATCTGCCGTCTCTGGCTGGTTTCCTGCTGCCGTGTGGACTGATGCTTGCCTGTGGCTCAGCGGTTTCGGCGGAACCGCCCTCAGCACCCCGGGCGTCCGCCAGACCTGTCGAACCGGCGGCACCGGCCGTCTCAGTTTCACCCGCGGAACGGAACACCGCTGGCGAACTGGTGCATGTGGTCCGTTCGCCGTACCAGTCCCGGCCGGTTCGGCTGCGGGTCCTGCTGCCGGCAGGAGTTCTGCCCGCAGGGGAGACCCGGCAGGCCCGGTTGCCGGTGGTTTATGTATTGCCGGTCGAGCCAGGCAGCGAACAGCGTTATGGCGATGGCCTGGCGGAAATTCGCCGCAGCGGTCTGGACCGACGCCACCGGGCGATCTGGGTTGCCCCGGAATTCAGTCAGCTGCCCTGGTATGCCGACCACCCGACGAACAGAGGCATCCGTCAGGAAGAACATCTGCTGCAGGCGGTACTGCCGTTTATCGAGAAGCAGTATCCGGCCCGTGCGG
>JAGQPV010000479.1 GCA_020426545.1 Planctomycetaceae bacterium | reverse complement strand
CTGGTGGCGACATTTGGTCTCATCTGGGCCATGCCGATTCGGGCTCTCGCTGAGCTGCTGCAGGACTGGTCGAATGAGGCGGGCATCTGGGGGCCATCGCTGTACCTCGGGGCGTTTGTCCTGTTCACCCTGATTTCGCTCCCGGTGTGGCCCATGCCCTTTGTAGCCGGGGCGGTTTACGGGCCGTGGATGGGCACAGCGCTCGCTTCGTTTTCCTGCGTGCTGGCTGCTGCAGTCACGTTCTACGTCGCCCGGCTGATCGGTCGGACAGCGATTCGACAACGCCTGGAAGCCTCGCCCCGCATGCGGGCGCTGGAGCGAACCATCGATCAGGCGAAATGGAAGGTCGTCGCCGCGGTGCGGCTGTCGCACTTTCTGACCTTCGGCATGCAGAATTACGCATTCGGGCTGACGTCGATCCCCTTTCGCACCTTTCTCGTCACCACGTGGCTGGTGACTTTTCCCGGGATCATGCTGCAGGTGTACCTGGGCGATCTGGGTTTTGCCAGCATGGAATCGTGGCAGAGCGATGCTGCCCTGGACTGGCAGAAATGGGGGCTGCGACTGGGTGGGCTCGTGGCTGTCGTGGCGGCGGTTTCCTACATCGGTTACCTCGGGCGAACGGTCTATCGTGATTCCGTCAAAGAGACGCTGGAACACGCCGTGGAAGAAGAGATGTCGAAACAGCAAGGGCGGGAATCGGTTTCCTGGTCAGTGATTGCTCTGGGCAGTTTCGCGCTGCTGTTCGCAGCTGCTTCTCTGTGGGCGGTCATCGAACATGAAGCTCTGCGTCAATTTGTTGAGCAGACCCTTCCAGCCGCTGCTGCGGTGCGAGGATGGGATTCGCTTGGGGCGAGGCATGTATGAATATTGTGATCGTGACCAACACGTATCGACCGCATCACAGCGTGGCTGCCCGTGTCGTGGAGTCATACGTTGAGGCGTACCGCCAGCAGGGCGATCAGGTTCTGGTGCTTGCCCCAGAATTTGACGGGGCTCCTGAGGAAGATGCCGACACGATTCGTTTTCCCGCTATCCCGGATTTCCAGGGCAGCGACTTCGCCGCCAGCGTCCCGCTGACTCCCGGCGGTACTCAACGACTGGACGATTTCGCTCCTGACATTATCCATGCATTTCAGCCGTTTCTGCTCGGCGCGACGGCCCTGCGGATTGCTGTCAGCTACGACATTCCCCTCGTCTTTACGCATCATACTCGGTATGAGCATGGCTATGCCCCGGCGGATTCGCCGATGCTGCAGCGTTTCGTCGCGGAACTGGCTGTGGGGTACTGTAATCTGGCGGATGCTGTGATCGTTCCCCATTCCAGCGTGGCCACCGTGCTGCTGGACCGGGGGGTGACATCGACTATCGAGGTCATACCCCCCGGCATTCCTGCCGAGCCTGATCGCTCAGCAGACGGAGCGACGATTCGGCAGCAGTTGCAGATTCCCTCGTCAGCCTTTGTGGTGGGGCACATCTGCCAGCGATCATCCGTCCGGGACGATCGTTTCATCTCCCGTTCCCTGCGGGAATTCCTCGGCAGGAACCGGGATGCCCACGTCCTGCTGCTGGGCAATGCCGACCGGCAGCAGGCCATTCGCGATCAGCTGGCCAGCCATCCCCAGGCAGCCCGCGTACATTGCCTGCCGGATGGTGACAGGGCGTCGATTCCCGCAAGCTATGCCGCGATGGATGTCCTGCTGGCTGGCGCGACTGAAGATATGTCAGGGCACGTATTGCTTGAAGCACTGGCTGCCGGCGTACCCACGGTGACTGTTGATGCTCCGGAACGCAGACAGCTGATCGAAGACGGGCGAAATGGGCTGCTGCTGCCCAGTGCCAGTCCCTCGCGGTGCGTTGCCGCGCTGACCGGGCTGATGAGGATGCCGCCCGCGGAACGTGACCAGTGGAGCCAGCAGGCCCGCGCGACCGCGGACAGGCTCTCTCTCGCGGCCAGTGCGGGGCAGACTCGGCAGCTGTATGCGCGGCTGAAGGAAGCCAGCGCGATACCGAAAGAGATCGAACGCAGCCAGTGGGAGAGCATCCGCACGAGGATCGAAACGGAATGGGCGATCTGGTCGAAGCGGACCCGGGCAGCTGGTGCCGGAATCCGGGGTGAACGGCATCCTTCCCGCGTCCCCGTTCTGCGGCATTTTTACAGCATGTGGAGATCATTCCGCCGCTGGAGCAGTCGGCGGGAGTGGAGTGTCAAGCTGCTGGATCTGCCCGTTTCGCAGGGCACCGCCGATGAACCCGGACTGATTCTGCTGCAGATTGATGGCCTGGCGCGGAGACAGTTCGAACATGCGCTGAAGAAGCACAGACTGCCCTTCCTCTCACGACTGATCCGCAAGGAGGGGTACCGGACGCACACGATGTATTCCGGGCTGCCTTCCACCACTCCCGCCGTTCTGGCCGAGCTGTTTTATGGTGTGCAGCAGGCCGTGCCGGCGTTCGGATTTCGCGACCACCGTTCAGGCCGGGTGGTGGAGATGTTTCACCCTGGAATGGCCGCGACCATCCAGCATGAGCTGGAAGAACAGGGCGAAGGCCTGCTGGATGGGGGAACGGCCTATTCCGGAATTTATTCCGGTGGGGCAGATGAATCGAGTTTCTGCCCCGCCACTACCGGCTGGCGGAACTTCGAAGACATTACGATGTGGCGAAGGATTCTGCTGTTCCTGCTCAATCTGATGAGCCTGCTCCGTATCGCCTGCCTCGCGGTGATTGAACTGTTTGTCTCCATGGGCGACGCCGTCCGAGGTATCGTGAAAGGACGCGATTTCTGGCGGGAACTGTTCTTCATTCCCCGACGTATCATCGTGAACGTCGGGCTTCGTGAGTTAATCGCCATCGGTGTGGAGGCGGATGTTACCCGCGGAATTCCTGCCATTCACGCCAACTTCCTGGGATATGACGAAAACTCCCATCGTCGCGGCCCCGATGCCCTGTTCGCTCACTTTACGCTCCGTGGAATCGACCGGGCAATCCATCGGATCTGGAATGCCGCCCACGCTTCCGGCCGCCGGGATTATCATCTGTGGATCATGTCGGATCACGGGCAGCAGCATACGAAGCCGTACACCCACGAATATGGACGTAAGCTGGGTGATGCGGTTACCGCCTTCTATCGTCGATATACTCGCTCTCAGGCAGTTCCCGCTGCGGACAGCCAGCAGCAGTCGCAGGAACAGCCGCAGAACGAACTGCGGCGGGCCAACTGGCTGTTCGGGAAATCTCAGGGGCAGGAGGCTGTGTTTTCCTGGTTGCAGTCGGATCGCAATGAGGATGAGCCGACCACCGTCGCGATTGGGCCGCTGGGTTATCTCTACTGGCCGGACCCGCTGGAATCAGCAGGCTACGACCGAATTGCCGCCGGACTGCTGGAGGAGGTGGGAGTTCCACTGGTTCTGGCGGATGTGGAAGGAACCGTGTGGGCGTGGAATGCGGCTGGCAGATTTCGCATGCCGGACGAAGTCAGCAGCATTCTGCCCGCGGATCATCCCCATCTGGATCAGGTCGCAGCGGACCTGACAAGCCTCTGCCGGCATCCGGATGCGGGAGAGTTCATGCTTTCCGGCTGGAGAAGTGGTCAACTGCCGATTTCCTTCGTACCGGAAAACGGGGCGCACGGTGGACCGGGCCCGGATGAAACCAGTGGCTTCATTCTGATACCCCCCGATGCACCACTGCCTGACCTCACCACCGTTAAGCTGCGGCCCTGCGAACTGCGGCAGATGGGGCTCAGAACGCTCCGGCGGCAGGCCAGTCCGCGGCATGCCGCGGGTCACGGAAATCGTTCTTTCCGACTGGCGACCTATAACGTTCACAGCTGCATCGGGCTGGATGGCCGGTTATCGCCCCGGCGGATTGCGCGGGTGCTGGCCGCCGCGGCCCCGGATATTGTTGCGCTGCAGGAACTGGATGTGGGCCGTCGCCGCAGTGAATTCGTCGATCAGGCAACTCAGATCGCTGAAGCCCTCAACATGCAACTGCACTTTCACTCGTCGTTTCAGGTCGAGGAGGAAGAATACGGCAATGCGATTCTCAGCCGCTTTCCACTGCACCTGAAGCAGGCCGGCGGGTTGCCAGGTTCCCATCCCGGACAGGAACCGCGTGGCGCGCTGTGGGTCGAAATTGATATCGAAGGAACCTCTCTGCAGGTAATCAATACGCATCTGGGGCTGTCGCCTGTTGAACGGATGCGGCAGGTGGCGGAACTGCTGGGACCGGAGTGGCTGTCGCATCCCGACTGTACATCGCCCGTGATTCTCTGCGGCGATTTCAATGCCGGTCCGCGGTCGCGGATGTACGACGAAATCACGCGGAAGCTGTATGATGTGCAGCTGGCGGTGGAAGGGCACAAACCACAGCGAACATGGTTTTCCCGCGCACCGGTGCGCCGGATCGATCACGTGTTCGCCGACAGATCACTCCACGTGTCGCAGGTTTCCGTGCCGCGAACCCGGCTGGCCAGAACCGCATCCGACCACTTCCCGCTGGTCGTCGATTTTGAGCTGGAAGCTGCTGAGAGGCCGCATCATGACAGCGCGGCCGTGGAGGAACGGGATCCAGCTTCGGTTTCCTGAGCACCGGCAGAGAGTATTCGCCTGATATTCGGCATAACCAGGGTATAACCGACCCGGCCGGCCGGAGCGATGAAGAGGCGCGAAAAGCGGGAGCTGAGTCGATCCCAAATGGGGAACGCGAAATTGTTGCAGCTGGTTCAGGTGACGGGCGCTGAATCGCGGGGGGAGAAGCCGGTGGACGGTGCCAGCTGCTTTTCTCTCCCCCGCGAATTCCGGCGATTCCATACATGCGCGACCGTTGCGTTACCGTCCTGCGCCCTTCAG
>JAGQPV010000047.1 GCA_020426545.1 Planctomycetaceae bacterium | reverse complement strand
GGGCGGGGTTGAAGCCATAAATCGAACCGCCACGGGTCGAGTGGCACAGCAGGCATTCCGTGCGGCTGGCGTGATGCCAGGTCCACTCGGTGCCTGCGGGGAACTCGGGCGTGGCCACGGTGAGGGTGCGGTCGCTGCCCACGTTGTCGGCGAGGGTGGCGTCGGTCTGGTCGTCGTTCCAGATGTAGTTGTAGGCCTGCCAGGTATCGCCCTGGAAATGCAGCAGCTGCGTCTCCAGCCGGATGGCACTGGCCGGGTCATCCGGCCGGGTGCGAATGGAAACCGTGCGGCCGAGGACGGAGTCATCGGGAAACTGCCACATCCCTTTGATGTAGCCGATCTGCACGTTGGTCGAATCGTACTCGCCCAGCTGGCCCTTGCCGGGAATGGCCACAAATCGCGTGGCTTCGGCCCCGTCTTCCCACGGGGCAGCCTGCACGGAATAGGGTAGCACGCCCGGAGCCAGCGTGTGCGAAGCGGCATCGGCGAACAGACCGGTAGCACTTAATGTACGGGGGAAGTCTTCATTGGCTGAAGCGCCTGCATTAGGCACCATCCGGTGTATTGTGCCGTCATAACCCACAATCAGCAGTTCGCCAGCGGCATCCAGGCCGAAGCACACCACCTGCACGGCGGTATCCACCAGTTCCTGCGGCGGGCCGATATGTTCCGTGCCGGCGGGCACACTCCAGAACTTGCCGGTGACATAGTCTCCATACACATAATGCCCCTTAAGGCCGGGCAGTCGCTGGCCATGATAAACATAGCCCCCGGTGATGGAGCGGGCTTCAATATGCGAGTGGGCCACGGTCGGTTCAAGGATCGGCGTCGGCCCGCGGCGGCGTTCCTGATGCACGGGCTGCGAGGCTTCCTGAATGCTCCAGCCGTAATTCCCGCCGGGCACCACACGGTAAATCATTTCCCACAGTTCCCAGCCCACATCGCCCACCCACAGGTGGCCGGTGGCCGGGTCGATACACATCTTCCACGGGTTCCGATGCCCGTAAGACCAGATCTCCCCGCGGGCCCCCTCGTGATTAACAAACGGGTTATCGGCGGGGACGGAATAGGCCATGCCTTCCGCGGGGTGATCGACGTCAATCCGCAGCGTGCAGGCCAGCAGGTTGGTGATATCCTGGCCGTTATTCAGACCATCGGGCGGGAAGGAGTTACCGCCATCGCCCGTGGAGACGTACAGCATGCCGTCGTTGCCGAACTGCAGTGCTCCGCCGTTATGCCCGCCGGAGAGCCAGCGGATGATGGTCTGCTCGGTCGCGAGGTCGATCGTCGGCGGATCGAGGCTGGTCATGGTGAACCGCGAGACGAACGAACCTTCCGGCAGCCCGCCCTTCTGCACCCAGGAAATGTAGCAGTAGCGGTTCTTCTCGAACTGCGGGTGCAGCGTCATCCCGTAGGCCCGGTGCAGCTTCTCCTCGAAGGGCAGTTCGGCCAGGTCGGCCACGAGCGTAGTTTCCTTCGCATCGGGCCGGTTCTCGAAGCTGACAACCTTCCCGCCCACCTCGACAGCCACCAGCTGGTTCGTGCCGGGAATAGCCAGCAGTTCGACGGGTTGATTCAATGTCAGTTCGGGGAACACACGTTCCAGGCGATAGGGCGGAGGCGGTTCGGGCGAACCGACCAGGCGGGACCCCGTCCAGGCGGTCCGTTCGGTGAGGCCATACGGCCGCTCGGACTCCCCCGGCTTCTCCTTCGCCGCCGGCTTGCTCTCCGCAGCCTCTGCCGGGTCCGCCGCGATGGCAGGGCGGGCGTCTCCCGGAAACAGCGGCAGCAGTCCACTGGCCAGCAAAGCGGCGGTGCTGCTGCAGACCAGGGCCAGCAGCAGCGCAAGGCGAACCCGCCCGCTGCGAGTTCGGCTGGAGTGCGCAGGCCCGGCGACGGTGGTGGAATCGGCAGGTGACTTTATGAAGGTGAACGGCGGCATGAAGGTCCCCGGTTCGATTGCTGTTCGATGAATCTGCGGTGGCGAATACCTGTCGCCGGGCAGAAGGCCGCTGGCAACGGGCGTTCATCGTATCGCGCGGGGACGGTGACGACCACACAGCGGCAGACCGGGCAGCAACCTGAAACCGGGCGTGGCGTCAGGGAGAGACTTCTGGTTCCGCCGGGGCGGGTTGTTCGGGCAGTGTCAGCAGCAGGGCGATAGCGGCCCACCCCGTGGCCGACGTGGAGATGAACTGATCTTTGCCGTGTGGGAAGCCCGTTTCGAAGTAGTTCTGAAACGGCTTGCTGCGACTGACCACATGCCACGAACCATCTTCCCGCTGTGAGTCCAGCAGAAACCGGATGCCCCGCTGGCAGGCTTCGCTCGCGGGCTCAAGCTGGCCCGTCCGCAGCAGGCAGGTCAGCACGGTGCCGGTGGCGTAGGCGTCGCTGGTCAGGTCGTCCTTCTGGGCCCAGCCACCATCTTCCCGCTGCTGTGCAAGGAGTGCATCGGCCAGCCGCTTACGCGCCGCCTGCGCCGCATCGGTGTATTCCAGCGAGCGGAGCTGGAATACGCGGTCTTCGGTATCAGCGGGTGTGGCCTCGATCAGCCATCTGCCGGCGGACTCGGTGAGGCGGGCGATTTCCGGCTGCTGCTCTTCCGTGCCGAACGCCGCCAGCGACCGCAGCGCGAGGTACGTGGTGGTGAACGGGCTGGCTTCCGAGGGGGGCCGGTTGCTGGTGCGTTTCCAGTAACCGTCCTCGTTGGCGGCCTGCAGAATGTAGCTGGTGACGGCGGAGGTGAGGTCATCGGCCGGGCGGTCGCCGGCTTCGAGCGTCCACAGGGCATAGCCGGCCATATCGACTCGCCCGCCCTGGCCTTTACCGGCCAGATAACCTGCCCGGCCGCGTTTGAGGTGGGCCGCGGTGTGGTCGAGTTGACGCTGGAAGTTCTGCTCGTCGATCTGGAATCCCCGCCGCCTGGCCTCCGCCGCCACCATGACGGGCAGGGCCTGGCCATGACAGGTGAAACAGGCCCGGTTCTCAGCGGTGCCCGCAGCGGCCCGTTCCAGCAGCGGCAGCGCTTTACCAATGGCAGCCCGCACCCGCCGTGCCTGAGTGGCCGCGTCCGGCCGGTCTTCAGCGAAAACCCCGCCAGGAGAACTCAGCATGACGGAACAGCAGGCGGCTGCGAGCAGACAGGGGAGTCTCAGTGTCATGGCAGGTGCTCAGCTTTCAGGCCGCCAAATGACGGACGGCAAGGGGCAGGGCGGGCGATCACCGCATGGCACTGGAGATCAGTCTTCAGAGAGCGGCTGATCTTCCGTCGCCTGGTCGGCGGCTTTCTGACGGTCCCTCAGGAATCTGGCAGCTCCGGCGGCGATCTGCTTCTCAGGGAGCAATTCAGTGACAAATCTGTTCAACCCCCGCCGAGGGATTTGATGGACCATTACACGATCGCGCCCTATCAGTTCCCCCCGAAGCCGCTCGTGGTCATTCCACACGATCCCGCCAGCGTCTCGGTCCAGAACATAGGCTCCGTGCAGCCATAGGCGTCTGCGATCGGGAAACCAATGCAGGCCGTAGGTAGAGAGACGAATCTCTTTTTCCGGAGTTCGCTCGAACACGAAGTGATCGGTCAGAGTGCCGTCTTTCATCGACCAGCAGTAGAATTCATACTCAGAGTCTCTGCCCATCCATAAGGCCAGTTCGTACCCATCTGGCGAGAAACTGCGAAAGTGATAATTCCAATTGTGTCTCACCGAAAGGTTCCCTGCGACCTCCCCCGTCATAAGGTCGAGAATCTGCAGGTTGAGAAACTGCCGATCGACTTTGTCTCGCCCAGTCGGCGAGTAAGCCAGATAGCGTCCACCCGGGCTGAAAGTGTTTCGACTGTAAAAGAAATCTCCGGAAAAAGATGACTCCCGTGCGAGATCGGGCAGAGACCATGATGTCAGTTCGTCGGCTGTCACACACACGAGTCGCCGTGAACTGGGGATCCTGAGGTAACGGACGTCGCTCAACCTCTCGGAAAGTGACTGCAGCACACGGCCAGTCCGTGTGTCGAACAGCTCCAGTTTCCGCCGGTTGGGATCATAAATGGCAAACAGCCGTCCGTCCGGACTCAACCCCCGCTTGTTTCCGATGCGGTCGGCTACGCGGCCCACAACCGAGTTGTCCCGCAGATCGTAAATCGTCCGCATTCGGGAGTCGAGCGGACGTATCGCCACAAACGGGCTGTCCAGGTTCGAGCGGACGAGGGAGCCGCCGAATCCATCGGGAAACTGAAAGTCGATCCTGGGCGGGTTGTCCGGGTCGTACCTCACGTCCACGTCCAGAGGCGGGTCAATGAGGACGTTCCAGTGGGGAGCCCTTTCCGGCAGGTCGGAAGGCTGATCGATCTCGTCTGGCCTCGATGGTTGTCCAATCTCAGGTGGAGCAGGTTCCGGTTCGGGCTGGACGGTGTCGGGTCGGACGGAATCCCGCTCCGGTTGCCGTAATGTCAATCCGGGGACAGAAGGAGCAGGTGCTGCCGAAGGGGCGGCTGCCGAAGAGCTGACGACCACGGGGTTCGACGCTGCGGAATCGATCCCGCTGCCGAGCCGGCTGCCTTCGTTAAAATACTGCAGCCCGATTGCTGCCACCGCCAGGACTCCCAGAAACAGGGCCAGAGAGCCCGGCCCCGGGCGTTCTGGACGTGCCCGTCGCCTGTGCGTGGATCGTTGCTTGCCGGGCATTTCAACCACCTTCCGGCCGGGTTCTCAATGAAGCTGCAGGCGATCAGGGAATCAGTCCAAATCAGCCAAGTGCATCAGAGATTCGGGGGCTATCGATCCGGAGAATTCAGATTGCAATAAGCTGGAACTCAATCTGCCACGACCTCCATCGCAATGGCAAATATCGTCAGAATAGCAGCAGAAGCAGGGAATGTGCCAGAGGTTTGCCCCCGCCGGCGGACCGCCGCTGCCGCCAGCGGGAATACCCGGCCGCTCCAGCACGACGGAATGTGGCCCAGTCAGTTAACCTCGCGCAGGTCTGACACCCAGCTTGGAGACAATTGAACACTTACTGGTGTGCACGTCGCTGTTGCTGGAGATATTCAGCTAATGCCGTCCCTTCCTCCAACGTGCGATGGACCATCAGGTCTCCTGATTTGTTCCATTCGTCATACTGGATCTCGACGCCGAACTCGTACTTGCCAATGCACTTCACAGCGCCATTCTCATGCCATTCCTTTAGCTCTCCTTTGACTCGACCTCGTTCGGCCACCCACTCCCGTTTCAGACTGCCGTCCGCGTACCACTCTTGGCAAAGGCCTTCCTCAAATCCATCTCGGTATGTCACTTTGCGCTTCAGTGAACCGTCCGAATATTCTAAGAATCCGATTCCCGAATACGGTGTGCCATTAAGGATGGTCACATCGTCATCCCAATCAAGCTCTTCTTCATTCATTCTCGTTTGCTCGTTCATCCGCTCTGGCCGCCTACTGCAAGAACTCCGCTCCGTCCAATAAGTGACGGCAATGCGGACAAGGTGGCTTGAATTGTCCTCGAAGCGATTTCATCTGGGTTTCGATCGTGTAAATCCGAAGATCTCCCAATGTTGCACCAGGACGGGCCTTCAGTAGTTCGTCTGCGGCATAGATTTCCGCATGGGAACCAAGCCCCCGCGTTTTAATGTATTCAGGGGATGTGGAAAGCCTGACAGCAATCTGCTCGCTTAGATTCGCGGGCAAAACACCTTGAAGATCGTTTCGGTAGATTGCACTTAGCTGCCCAGTCTTTGCGTCCTGCACAATTGCGATGGCAGGACCAATCTCACGGCGCGACATACCTGCCGCGAGCAAGCGCTCGTACTCCGCCTGAGCGAACGACCGAAGTTCTTGTGGAGTAAACTGACGCGGAACAAATCGCTTGTTTAGGATTGGTAAGAGGTCATCCGCTGCATAATCCGCATTATGCACTAGCACCGGCGGGCCGCGGGTGCCGTGTGCGCTGACGAAGTAGCTGTGGTAATCCTCGACCTCGAAGTTGAAGACCGGCACGCCGTTCGGATGCAACTCGTGCCGACTAGCCGTCAGCACGTGCAGCGTGCCATCGGGGCTCTGGCAGCCTGACTGCCGCGGAACGCGCAGGCTATTATCATCCAGCGAGGCACTGCTGGACAAGCCAGCAGTGGCACCCGGCGGGCGGAATGGACGAGTTCGGACATCGGACCGGAACAGATTCATTGTCTTCCGGCAGATGCGGAACCGCAATTCCCTGCGGCGGTGGTTTGCTGGAATGTGTCGTGTCGTGCCAGCACTGCAGGGGCGAATGGTGAGGGAAACTATCATCCCGCCACTGTGGAGCGCATGATAATGGCGGATCCCGGCTGCGGCTCCATTGCCCGGTCACCTGTCTGCCATCGTCTCGAGTGAAGGAATCTGACATGCGGAACCCGTTGCTTCACGGGCAGGAAACTGGCATTTCATCGGTCTTTCCGACGGGGGAACCGGTTTCGCGGAGGCGGATGCTGGGATTGTCTGCCGGCAGTCTGGCAGCTGCGGGACTGCCTCTGGCTGGTGGGTTCCCACAGTTTGCTGCAGCAGCCGATGGGCCGGGGAAGGCCGCGGGGCGCGGCACTTCGGGCGGGTCACGGAACCCGGCGGTGGCGCAGCTGGAGTTCCTCAAGGAAGTCACCGAACCGGGGCCGGAGGTGCTGCAGGACGCCGAAGTGGTGCGGACGCTGGCCGCTCTGCCTCCGCTGGTGCCGGGTGGTGGCACGAAGGTGGAGTCGCTGGCCGACTGGCAGGCGGCGCGGAAGCAGGTGCGGCGGGCGTGGCTGGAGTTTCTGGGGCCGATGCCGGAGCGTCCGGAAGTGCAGCTGGAAGTATTGAAGGAAGACCGGCCGGACGGGCTGATTCGGCAGCTGGTGCGGTACGAGAGTGAACCGGGGCTGCCGGTGGAAGGCTATCTGATTCGGCCGGCGGAGAACCTGGGCCGGGGGAAGCGGGCGGGAATCGTCGCCCTGCATCAGACGACGAATGAAAGCATTGACTATATCGCCGGCGTGGGCAGTTCGCCGGAGCAGAGCATTGGCCTGCGGCTGGCCCGTGAGGGGTTTGTGGTGTTCTGCCCGCGGTGTTTTCTGTGGCAGGATGTCTCCAGCCTGAATGAAGCAGTGGAGAAGTTCCGGAAGCGACATCCGCGGACGCTGGGCATGCATAAGATGCTGTACGATGCGCAGCGGGCGGTGGATGTGCTGGCCAGTCTGCCGGAAGTGGATGCCGACCGGATCGGCGCGACGGGCCATTCGCTGGGCTCGAAGGAGACGTTTTATCTGCTGGCGTTCGACGAGCGGGTTCGCGGGGGAGTGGCCAGTGAGGGCGGGCTGCGGTTTACATCGACCAACTGGGAGGCTCCGTGGTACCTGGGCCGGGGAATTCAGCAGCCGGACTTTCCGCTGGACCATCATCAGCTGCTGGCACTGATTGCTCCGCGGCCGTTCCTGGTGCTGGCCGGTGAGAAGGGTCCGGGAGCCGCCGATGGCCGCCGGAGCTGGCCGCTGCTGCTGGCGGCGCAGGAGATCGACTGGCTGTATGGCGAGCCGACGACGCTGGGGCTGTACAACCACGGCCAGGGGCATTCGATTCCCGATCTGGCGTGGCAGCGGCTGGTGGCATGGCTGAAGGCCAGCACCGCCGCCCGAGCTTGAGTGAATCTCCCGGGCGAGCGGGTTTTCCGCTGTCTTTCTGCTCGCTGCCGGGCCGATGAGCCACTATAGTACGGGATACATCAGTACCTGCCGTTGTGACTTCTGCTGCAACCACGGGCTGTCGGTTCGTCTGAGCGGGCCGCGCGGCCGCCCCGCCGGATCAGTGGAGGGTCACTGCATCCACGCCCGCCCCTGGCGGGACGGACATTTCAGAGATGCTGGCCTGCCGAGGAGCCGATTTCATGCCATGTTCCGCTGCCCGCCGTTTCAGCCCGCTGAACCGCCGCGAAGCTCTGCAGGCCGGTGTCGGCATGTTCGGGCTGTCGCTGCCCTCGTATCTGAAGGCGGCTCAGGAATCTCGCCCGGGCAAGGACATCTCCTGTATTTTTCTGTTCCTGGCGGGTGGTGCCAGCCACTATGAGACGTGGGATCCCAAACCAGAGGCCCGCGACGGAATTCGCGGCATCTGGAATCCGATCAGCACATCGGTGCCCGGAACGCAGATCATTGAGAAGATGCCGCTGCTCTCGCAGCTGGCCCACAAATACGCGCTGATCCGTTCGTGGCAGGGCAAAACCGGCTCGCACAGCGGGGGCTCTCAGCATGTGATGAGCGGTGTGTACCCGGCGGCCGGGCGGCAGTTCTATCCGAACTTCGGCTGTGTGGTGCATGCGCTGCAGGGCGTGCGGACGCCGGGCATTGCGCCCCATGTGGGCCTGCCGGTCGATGCCCGTTATACGCGGTCGCCGGCCTACCTGGGGCCGGTGTATTCCTCGTTCGATATTACCGGCGACCCGAGCGCTTCGGACTTCAAGCTGGATGGACTGCAGCTGCCGCGGGACCGGTTTGAGGGCAGGCAGTCGCTGCTGACGCAGATCGACAATCTCGGTCGGCTGGCCGATCAGCAGACGGCCGGCATTTCGGCCCATGAGCGATTCTACGAGGAGGCGTTCGTCACATTGACCAGCGGGCGAATGCAGCGGGCGGCCCTGGTGGAGGAGGAACCGCTGGCCCTGCGGGAACGGTACGGCATGAACATCTACGGCCAGCGGGTGCTGCTGGCCCGGCGTCTGGTGGAAGCCGGCTGCCGGTTTGTGACGATCAATCAGGCCGTGCAGGGCGGGCCGTATAACTCACCCAACCTGCAGACCTCCGGCACGTGGGATAATCACAGCGATATTTTCAGTTTCATGATGT
Source organism: Planctomycetaceae bacterium (assembly GCA_020426545.1). Lineage (GTDB taxonomy): Bacteria > Planctomycetota > Planctomycetia > Planctomycetales > Planctomycetaceae > JAGQPV01. The sequence continues at coordinate 7,698 of JAGQPV010000047.1, read as the reverse complement.
CGTTCGCGGGCGAACCGCCCCGTGGCCGCGCGGCGCACGGGAACTGGAACGGCTACGAGGGGCCGGGGAACCTGCCGCAGCTGGATATTTCGCTGTCGGCCCTGCTGGAAGACCTGGACCAGCGGGGGCTGCTGGACACCACGCTGGTGGTGGCGATGGGCGAGTTCGGCCGCACGCCGCGGATCAACGGGAAAGGCGGCCGCGACCACTACGCCCAGGCGGGCTCCGTGCTGATGGCGGGCGCCGGCATTCAGGGTGGAGTGGTGGTGGGGGCCACCGACCGTGACGGGACAGCCCCGGTCACCCGCCCGTGGACGCCCGAGGATTTCGGGGCGACGATCTACCACGCTCTGGGAATCGACTACGCCAACACCTATTACCCGCGGCAGCCGCCCCCCAAGCGGATTGCCGAAGGCACGGTGATTGAAGGGCTGTTCGGCTGACTGCCCGGTGAGCCACTCCGTGGCGGCCGCCCAGCGAGACAGGGCAATCTGCGTCGAAAAGGAAAAGCTGGTGGACATTCCGGCATTTCGGCTGTAGAAATGATGAGGCTGGATTCATTGGTTGTCAGCGAGAAGTTCATGACGACTGATGCGTGTCGGGTCGCAGGGAATCGACGGGTTTGAGAGGTTTTACCGGGGGCGGGAATCCAGCTGGGTTACTGCGGATTCGCCAGCCCGAAACCTCGTCATTCAGGCCCGTTCTCCCCAGGCGAGCCACACGCTGGACCAGCACCTGCCTGCAGAGGTTTCCCTGAGTCAGGGAAGTCCTCCATCCGGAACAGGACCTGTACCGGGATCTTCAGGTGTTTCGCGCGGGACCGTGAAACATCCGCTGCCCGCTGCTCCTGTATTCCGGAAGTCTGTCTGGGAATCTGCCTTCGGTTTTGCCGAATGCATCGCGATGCGCGGTGTGGACGGTGAATGACGGGGAGATTCCGTCCCTTCGCAGAGAAGGGAAGGGCAGCCTCGTTCGCAGGCAGAAGCGGAAACCGGCGGTTTGCTGAGGAACCACCGGCTGGCACCAGTTTCGTTCAGCGGGCCGTGACGCCCCGCTGTGGCGCCGGATCGAATCAAATGTCCCGGGCGCGGACTGTGGTTTTCCAGTCGAAATGGACTGGGCCCCCGCACCGGCAGAATATACGTCCTTCACAGGAAGAGCAGTCGCTGTGAACAGCAATACGGATCGGTTTCTGTGCCCGCAGTGGATGCGGTGGCTGTGTTGTGTGGCCGGCATGACTTTGATGGCTCTGGTCATCTGGCCGGCCCGGGTGGGCTTTGCCGACGAGGGTTCAACCAGCCAGGTGCCGGTTGAGAAGCCCTCGATTGAAGAAGTGGCGGCTGAGGCCGGACCGCAGGATCCCCTGCCGGAGCTGATCGAGCAGGCGCTGAAAGTCAACCGCCGCCGCTATCTGACGGCCGGGACTCACACGCCCTGGCAGATCATGCATGGCGTGCTGGGCCTGCGGCAGGATTTCCGGGTGAAGGTGGATGGAAAAACCGTCCCGGCGATCCAGTGGCTGTCGGCCGGTCCGAAGCACAAGGGCGAGCCGTGGTGGGAGAAAACCGAACACGGCGGCCGGGCTCATCTCTACACCGAACCGTACGTGTTCCAGGGCCACGCCTGCCAGTTTCTGGCCATTCTGTCGATGACCGGACTGCCGCTGGATCACCAGCTGCAGACGGAAGACGGGCCCATCACCATTGCCGATATTGTGGCGGATGCACAGCAGTCGATGCGGGTGGGCGAGGAACCCACGTGGTCGCTGTGGGCCCTGTCGCACTACCTCGATACCAACGCCGAATGGGAAAACGACCTCGGCGAAATGTGGAGTATCGAACGGCTGGTGCGGTCGCAGTTCTACGAGGACCCGAACCGGGCAGCCTGCGGTGGAACGCACGGCATGTTTGCCCTCGCCTATGCCCTGCGGCAGCATCGTCTGGCCGGAAACCGCCTGCGGGGCGTGTGGCTGGAAGCCGATTTCAAGGTTCAGCAGTATGTCGAAACAGCCCGCCGCCTGCAGAACAAAGACGGTTCCTTCTCGGGGCAGTATTTCAAAGGCCCCGGCGAGGAGAGCGACCTGAACAAGCGGCTGGGCACCAGCGGGCACGTGCTGGAGTTTCTGGCGGTGGCGCTGTCGGACGAACAGCTGCGGGCAGACTGGGTGCACCGGGCAGCGGTCAAGGTGGCGACCGACCTGGTGGAAGGCAGCCAGGAACCGCTCAAGTGCGGACCGATGTATCATGCCCTCGACGGACTGATCATCTACCGGAACCGGCTGCAGGGACTGTCGGTCACCGGCAGGGTGGTATCGACGGGGGAAACCGCGGAAAATGACAGCCCGCAGGCCAGTTCCGCTCCCTGAGGTACGGAACGAACTCTGCTGCAGTTGCTCTGCTGCGGGGCTCTACCGGAGGGTGCGTTACTGCGGCTGACGTGGCCGGGTTCGCGGGCGGCCCTGCTGCCGGTTCGAGTCGGGACGAATCAGCACCTGGCGGGGGCGAAGCACCCGCTTTGCACCGTCCCAGCTGGCGAGGGCCGCCACACCGCCCTCCGCGGCCATGACGGCCACTTCCAGGCCGTCCGCAGCAGTTGTTGCAGTCGCTTCGGCCGTCTGCAGCACCTCGAGCCGGTCATCGGCCACGGGCAATGTCAGCGGGCGGCCGTGTTTGATTTCCGCCGTTTCGGCCTGGGTCAGCAGCAGCTGGGGGACTTCCGGCAGGGCCGTGGTGGCCGGCAGGCAGTGTTCGGCCAGGTTGTCGCGGGAGAGTTCTTCCGGACTGATGGCGGTGTCCAGCTGGAAACTGCCGATTTCCGTGCGGACCAGGCTGAGCATCACCGCGCCGCAGCCGAGCCGTTCGCCCAGGTCGCGACCAATGGAACGGATATACGTTCCCGAACCGCACTGAATTTCCACGGTGATGTCCGGGGAATCCGGCAGCCGGTGCTGCACCAGTTCGCAGCGGTAAATTTCCACCTGCTTTGGCTGCAGCTCGACCTCGCGGCCGGAACGGGCCAGCTTATAGGCCCGCTGTCCGCCGACATGCACCGCGGAGAAGGCGGGCGGCAGCTGGTCGATCTGCCCGGTGAAGGAAGACAGCGCAGCGCGGACAGCACGGGCCGAGGGCAGCGATGCATCGTGCGTCTGCACGAGGTCGGCTTCCGTGTCGTCGGTGGGGCTGGTCCAGCCGAGGCGGAACACGGCCCGGTAGGACTTCGGCTGCTGCTGAATCCGGGTGATCAGCCGGGTGACGGAACCCACAGCCACCACCAGCACGCCGGAGGCCAGCGGATCGAGCGTGCCCGCGTGGCCGGCCTTCAGCGGTTTAACGAGGTGCTTGACATGATCGACCGCGCGGCGGGACGACATTCCCGCCGGCTTGTGCAGGTTGAACAGTCCGGGGGCGGGGGTGTTCTCGATCATCATGCGTATTGGACATCATTACTGGTGACGGCGGGGTGAAATCAGAATGCCGCGCTGAAGATTCTCCAGCGGCACGATTCCCCCTTCAGGTCAGAGTTCAGAAACCTGGCGGAGCGGCTGCCCGGCCAGACACTGCCAGTTTTAACGTATTTTGCCACGCTCTGCCCGTCCGGGGCGGGCTGTCTGCTTGACCGGCCCCGGTGCCCGGTCTACGGTGGTTCCCGGCGCAGCGGCCAGTTGATCATGTCCCGGTAACAGCTCCGGTTCGGTGATCCGGCTGCCGGGGCGCTTCCCGACGCTGGCGCTCTCTCACCTGTCGGGCTGATATCAGCATTTCAGGACGGTTACTGTCCATTCGCCGGAGACTGTTGAGCATGTCGGACGAATCCCTTCCCGAACAGGGCGGCCATCCCGGCGAAGACGGCAGCAGTACAGACAGCCCCCGGCCGACGATGGTTCGGCATGCGATTGTGGCGGTGGCGACTTTGATGTCGGTACTGCTGTACCTCGACCGGTTCTGCGTCTCATTCGCGGAACGGTATATCAAGGAAGATCTCGGCCTGACCGACGCGCAGATGGGCGTGTTTCTGTCGGCCTTCTTCCTGACATATGCCCTGGCTCAGGTGCCTTCCGGCTGGCTGAGCGACCGGTTTGGTGCGCGGCTGATGATGACCACATTCATTCTCGTGTGGTCTCTGTTTACCGGGCTGATCGGCGCTGTGTACGGGTTCGCCCTGCTGCTGGTGATGCGGGCCGGTTGCGGTCTGGGTCAGTCGGGGGCTTATCCCACCAGCGGCAGTCTGCTGAGTAAGTGGATTCCGTTCACGAACCGGGGGACGGCCAGTTCGTTTGTGGCAGTGGGCGGGCGGCTGGGCGGTGCCATTGCCCCGCTGCTGACCGGCATGCTGATGGTGCTGTTCGTGCCGGTTTCGATGTCGTCTTCCTTCGATGCGGACGATCTGCTCGACCCGGTGGGCCTGTCGGTGGTGGTGACCGAAACTCACCAACAGGCTGCGGCAGAACCCGCTGCTGAAACAGAGGCCGAGGCACCCGTTCCGGTTGCGGGCGATGAAGAGAAACAGGCCCGGCAGGACGTCATCGTCAAGCTGTATGAGTATCTGCCGGACAGCGCGAAGCGTGCGATGGACGAGATCAGCACTGCGCAGGCGAAGCTGGACAGAGAGCATCAGCAGAAGCTGCAGCAGGAACTGGAAGCCCGGCTGGCGGCGGGCGAACCGACCGGGACAGCTGACAAAGACCAGGCTGAAGAGAAGGAAGAACCCGGCCCCCGCTTCGAGCCGACAGACGCGCAGCTGGCCGATCTGCTGAAGGGGCTGAATGAGGTTCTGAGCCGGCAGGGTTTCTATGAGGGAGGCCTGCCCAGCCCGCTGAAACTGCCGCAGCAGGCCACAACTCTGATTAAAGAAGAGGCGTCATCGACGCTGGATGAAGCCGGCGTGACCCGCCTGAACCGGCTGGTGCTGGAAGTGGCCCTGCCCGATTACCTGGGCAAAATTTATGTGGCCGGCTGGCGGCCGGTGATGTTCGTGTACGGTGCCATGGGCATTCTGGTGGCGGGGCTGTTCTGGTTTGTGTGTCGCGACCGCCCGGAGAAGCATCCGTGGGCCAACGAGGCCGAACGAAGCATGATCGAAAACAGCCGCCCGGCGGGTTCGCTCAGCCCGCATGGCAAACCGGGTATGGTTCCCGTGGGCCGGCTGCTGAAAAGCGGCAGCATGTGGTGCAACTGCATCGGCCAGGTGGGAACGAACATTGGCTGGGTGTTCCTGGTCACGTGGTTCCCCCGCTATCTGGCGGAAGTGCATCATGTGCCGATCATCGACCGGGCTCTGATGGCCAGTGTGCCACTGATGTGTGGCCTGGCGGGAACGCTGATTGGCGGGCGGGTGACCGATATTCTGGTGCCCCGGCTGGGCCTGAAATGGGGCCGGCGGCTGCCGTGGAGCATGACGCGGTTCATCGCAATGACGGCCTTTCTGATCAGCCTGACGCTCGATTCCCCGTGGGCCGTAACGGCTGCCATGGCTATGGTGGCCATGGGAACTGATATGGGCATCCCCTGTGCCTGGGCCTTCTGCCAGGACGTGGGCGGCCGGCATGTGGGCTCGGTGCTGGGCTGGGGCAACATGTTCGGCAACCTGGGTGCGACGGTTTCCCCCATTCTGCTGAACTGGGTGATTGAAGGTTACGGCTGGAATTCGATGTTTCTGACCTGCGCTGCGGCGTTTCTGGTCTCGGGCGTGATGTCCCTGGGCATCGATGCGACCAAACCGATTGCCCTGCCGGAGGACGATGACGAACCCGCAGCAGTCAGCGACGAGCCGCACGCATGAGTACTGCCAGCAGCAGCTATCCTTTGTTTGTCCGCCGGGATCTGGACGGATTCTTCGGTCTGTTTATCGATAACCTTGTCCAGCTGCTGGCCATGCTGTACCTGTGCGCCACGCACTGCGGCATGTCGGGCGAGGCCCAGTGGATTCTGCTGGACAGGATTCTGCCGGGGGCTGCCATCAGCCTGCTGCTGGGGAATGTGTTTTATGCCTGGCAGGCCCACCGGCTGGCGGCCCGTGAAAACCGCAGTGATGTGACCGCGCTGCCCTACGGCATCAATACGCCCTCGCTGCTGGTGTACGTGTTCTTTGTGATGGGGCCCGTGTTCCGTCAGGCGCAGGAAGCGGGAGCCACGCAGGTGGTGGCGGCGGAACTGGCCTGGAAGATGGGACTGGTGGCCTGCCTCGGCAGCGGACTGATTGAACTGCTGGGCGCAGCCGTGGCGGAACGCATTCGCCGCAGCACGCCCCGGGCGGCCCTGCTGTCGACTCTGGCCGGTATTGCCATCGGCTTTATTTCGATGACGTTTGCCCTGCAGGTGTTTCAGCGGCCGCTGGTCGCCATGCTGCCCCTGGGCATTGTGCTGATTACCTACTTCTCGCGGAAATCGTTCCCGCTGAATGTGCCTGGCGGGCTGGTGGCCGTGGTGGCCGGGACAGCCTGTGCGTGGCTGCTGACCGGAGCCGTTTCCATATGGCCGGAAGCTGCCGGCCCGCTGACCGGCGAACTGATGCAGGTCGAGCGGGTGCGCGAGGCTATCGGCACGGCCGGGCTGCGGCTGCCGGTATTCACCGGGGCGGTGCTGTGGGATGTGCTGTCGCAGCCGGGCGAGTGGGTTGGTTTTCTGTCGGTCATTGTGCCGATGGGTCTGTTCAATGTGGTGGGCAGTCTGCAGAACATCGAATCAGCCGAGGCGGGCGGAGACCGGTTCGGCACCAGTTCCTCGATGGCGGTGAACGGGCTGGGCACGATTGCGGCCAGTCTGTTCGGCAGCTGTTTTCCCACCACGATTTATATCGGTCACCCCGGCTGGAAGGGGCTGGGGGCACGGGCCGGTTACTCGACGCTGAACGGGATTGCGGTCACAGCCATCTGCCTCACGGGCACGGTGGCGGTCATCGGGACGGTCGTCCCCATTGAAGCCGGTATCGCGATTGTCCTGTGGATTGGCATTGTGATTACGGCTCAGGCCTTTCAGGCGACCTCGACCGACCACGCACCGGCCGTGGCGATCGGGCTGTTCCCCGCGATTGCCGCCTGGGGCATGACGGTGGTGCAGGGCGCTTTTCTGACGTTGTACTTCGCCAGCGATCAGGCCATTCCCACCCTGCAGTCACTGCTGACGGCATCGCCCGACCTGCAGGTGAACGGGTTCTTCCTGCACGGGCTGATTACCGTGGAGCGGGGCTACATTTTCACCTGCATGATCCTGGCCTCGATCAGTGCGCATCTGATTGACGGGCGGTTCCGGGCGGCGGCACTGTGGTCGCTGGTGGCTGCGCTGTTCACAGCTTCCGGGCTGATGCACGCCTGGCAGCTGGCCGGGAACAGCATCGACTTTCTGTTCCTGCTGGCTCAGCCCGATGAAGGAACGCTGGCTTACCGGGCAATGCCGGTGGCAGCCGGTTACCTGCTGATGGCCGTGCTGTTCGCCCTGTTCGGCCTGCTGCACCGTGCCGATCAGAGCCAGGACAGTGAAGCCGGCCTGGTTGAGACAGCGGAAGCGACAGAAAAGCCGTAGCGGGCTGGCGGGTGAAGCCAGGATTCGCAGAACGGCACACGGAGAACACTCGTCGGGTGGTACCAGTGACATCGATTCCCGACAGAGCTGCGCCGATTGTGCAGGCCGTTTACGGTTGATCGAAGACACGGGTGGACCAGCCGCCCGTGGCACCCTGGAAACTGTGACCCATGTCCCCGAA
>JAGQPV010000478.1 GCA_020426545.1 Planctomycetaceae bacterium | reverse complement strand
ACCTCAACCAGTCGCTCCGCCATGAGCTGACCGCGGTGAACCAGTACTGGCTGCACTACCGGCTGCTCGAGGACTGGGGCTACATGAAGCTCGCCAAGAAGGAGCGAGCGGAGTCGATCGAGGAGATGCAGCACGCCGACGCGGTGATCGAGCGGATCATTTTCCTCGAGGGTCATCCCAACCTGCAACACGTTGCACCACTGCTGATCGGCGAGAACGTCAAGGAAGTTCTCGAGTGCGACCTGAAGGCTGAATACAACGCTCGAGATCTCTATATGCGGGCGCGCCACGTTTGCCGTGACAAGAAGGACTTTGTCACGATGAAGATTTTCGAAGATCTTCTACGGGACGAAGAAGGCCACATCGATTTCCTCGAGACCCAGTTGGAACTGCTCGGCAACATTGGTGTCGAAAACTACAGTCAGCTGAATGCGGAAGCGGCCAGCGAAGACGACTAGTGCTCAGACAAGCAAACGCCTAGGGAGATTCCTCATCTTATCGGCTAATGCCTAGTGGCCGGCCAAAACAGAGCCGGTTCACGTGAGTCCTTATGCATGGAACACCCGTTACCGGCTGCGGCAGGCTGATCAGCTCTTCAGCAGCCGCACGCACCAGGCCGGCATCCACGAAGGACTGATCGCGGCCCATCCCGGCCAGCAGGCATAGATCGGCCAGCCGGCAGATGCGGCCTGGAATCCCGCCGCTTACCTCGTGCAGCACCCGCAGGGCTTCACTGGTAAAGACTTCACTGCGGCGTCCCGCGCGGGCCAGCAGCTCGATGACGAAAGAAGCCGTTTCCGATTCATTCAGCGGGTGCAGCTCCACCACCAGATCGATCATCGCATCCAGCCAGGCGGCTGTCTGACGGGTGCTGTGCCGCACCACGGCCACCACCACCACCACCGGCAGCGGGCTGTCCGGGTTCAGGCTCGACAGCTGCTCCACAATCTGCCGGCAGCCGGTTTCCGCCCTGTCCAGATTATCGAACAGAATCACCGTCTGGATTCCACTGCGGCTGCAGCCGTCAAGAGAATCCACAATAGCCCGCCAGCAGCTCCAGCCACCAGCTGAAGTCACTCCGCCCAGACGAAGACCGGCAGCCAGTTCCTCGTGCAGCTGCGCGGGGCCAGTTCCCGCCAGGTCGATCACCACGGCCCGCCGCTGGGTGCGTTCCAGCTGGCCGGCGAACAGGTTGAGCAGCAGCGATTTGCCGCAGCCGGCAGGGCCCGTCATCACGGCCACGCGGCGATTCTGTTCCACCACGAACGACAGGCGGGCCAGGGCTTCCTCATGCTGCATGGTGAGGACAAACCCGTCCCGACCAACCGGCCGCACGAAAGGAGATCGCTGGAGTCCCCAGTAGCTGGCGTACATTGGTGCCTTCCGTTGCCCGGTCCGTAGTGACAGAATCGGCGCAGACCGATTCATCGTCCGCTGCTCATTTCATCGGCACATTCTGCACTGCCGCATCAGGATCCGCCGGACAGCGACTGCTGATCGGCAGAATTCGCAGCTGCGCCGGCCATTGGCCGCCAACCTGCCGGCACCATGAAAAAACTGCCAGCTGCGAGGTGCAGCCGGCAGTCTGAGAGCGTTAACAGTTAGAAGGACAGCCCGAGTTAAGGACGGGTCAGTGTCAGTCGTCCGGCGGCGGCATCCAGGACAACCTGGTCGGCATCCGCACTGACGACCTTGCCCAGTGTCAGTTTTCCTTCGCCGTCTCCCAGAGTGAACAGACCATCGTTCACGGCAAACTTCCGGGTCACGGACACCGGGCTGATGCCGGCGGCCTGGACCGTCAACGTGGCATCGCCGGTTTCCTGCAGGTTCAGTTCGATCGAGCTGACCTGGCCCTCGGCATCGGTCGATTTCGATTCCCACAATCCCAGGATTGCCCTCAGTTCCTCCGGTACGGCACCGTCAACGGCTGCGGCAGGAGGCGGCGTGACACCGCTGTCCGGGCCAGCAGCCGGTACACCGTCTGCGGCGGGCGGAGTTGCCAGCGGGGCAGCCGGCCCATTGCCGCCCGCGGCCGGCCCGGCTGTTTCCACTCCGGAAGTCACCGGCCCGGTTGGCCCGGCGACAATTCCAGGATTACCAGCGTTCTCCACTGCGGGGCCCTGTTCCTGCAGGGCATTCAGCCGCAGGTCACCACAGCGGGGAACGGTGTCAATCACCAGCCGGTGGGAAAGACCGCGATTGATTGTGAGGAACCGGCGACCGCGGTAGCCATAAGAGGAGTATCCGCCACTGTAGCGGGGGCCGCAGTAGCCGGAACGACATCCGGCGTGGGCCGTCTCGGTCAGCGACGAAGCAGTCAGGACACCGGTGACGAGCAGCAGGGCAGCAGTCTGAAAGGTACGGTTCATGGCAGGGTTCCTCAAATCTCGGGGAGGCTGTGGTGTGGTCTGTGATGGAGCCGGCGTTGTGTCCCGCTCCCGTGACACCTGCCTTAGCGAACTCCCGTGGAATCTGTTTCACACTTTCTGAAAGAAAATTCGGCCTGCCTGCAGCCGGGGTCAGCGGCATCTTCTTTCTGCGTGCTGACGTTGCGCTGGATTGCCCGTGCGGTTGCCTGCCGGACTCGGGGGAAAGCGGTTTCCGGCCGCCTGACGGCCGCTTCCGCGCGTAATCGGTCCAGTGGCCGGTTCAATGGGGAAGGTAGGGGGAATGGGACGGCATGGTGGAGGCGTCTGATTTCGCAGTCTGCTGAGTTCGGCTCGACCCGAACGGGAGGAACGCTATACTCTGCGGATGTTTGCGGGGAAGGTTGTGCAGGTTGCACTTGCGTCTGCAGCACCTGAACGCAGGGGGGCAGCGGTGCCGGCAGGATGCCGTGCCGTTCGTCTGTGGAGACGGATTTCCGCAGTCTGTAATCTCAGGACAGCCTGTCTGCGGAGTCGTCACTTCCCGCACGGGACTGCCGTGCATGTCGATCAGAAGCAGGAATGGACGTCGATGGCCAGGAAGACCAAGAGTATTCACGACAAACTGACCGAACTGGCCAGCAACTACTGGTGGAGCTGGGATCCCGATGACAGCAGTATCTTCCGGGCGATTGATCCGGTGCGCTGGTCTGAGCTGGCCCACAACCCGGTGCTGATGCTCAAGGAGTATCCGCCGGAGAAGCTGGAGATTCGGGCGCGGGATGAAGTGATGCACTCCCGGATCAACTGGGCCTACCGTCGCTGGCAGGAATACATGGAAGCCCACGACAGCTGGGGTTCCACGCATGCCGGCATTCTGGGGCAGCGGCCGGTGGCGTACTTCTCGGCCGAATTCGGTGTTCACGAATCCCTGCCGATTTATTCCGGCGGCCTGGGTGTGCTCGCGGGCGACCACCTCAAGAGCGCATCGGATCTTGGCATCCCCCTGGTGGGCGTGGGGCTGTTCTATGGCGAAGGCTACTTCTCCCAGCGGCTCGACAGCCAGGGCTGGCAGCAGGAAGAATACAAACGGGTGGAAACAGACCGCCTCCCGATTCAGCCCGCTCTGGATCCGGACGGCAACCCGGTGGTCATCTCGGTCGATACCCGCAGCGGCACGATTTTCGCCCGCGTGTGGCGGGTGAATGTCGGCCGGATCCGCCTGTTCCTGCTGGACACCAACATCGAACAGAACAAGGATGAAGACCGGCATCTGACGGCCCGGCTGTACGGCGGCGATTCCCGCACCCGTATTCGCCAGGAAGTCATGCTGGGCATCGGTGGGGCACGCGCTCTGCACGCGCTGAAGATTCAGCCCGCGGCGATCCACATGAACGAAGGCCACTCTGCGTTCGCGGCGCTGGAAGTCATCCGGACCCGCATGTCCGAAGACGGCATGAGCTTCGACGATGCTCTGCGGGAAACTGCCGCGATGGGTGTCTTCACCACGCACACCCCGGTGGCTGCCGGCCACGACCGGTTCGATGCCGCACTGACGACAGAACACGTCGGCCCCCTGGCCGAGGAACTGGGTCTGTCGGACGATGCCCTGCTGGGCCTGGGACGGGTCGATCCGCAGAACCGCGAAGAGCCCTTCTGCATGACGGTGCTGGCATTCAAACTCAGCCGCCGGGCGAATGCCGTTTCCAGCCTGCATGGTGTGGTTTCCCGCCGCATGTGGGCCTCGCTGTGGCCCTGGCGGAGTGAAGCCGAAATCCCGATTGGCCATATTACCAACGGCGTGCACGTGCCCAGCTGGCTGGCTGCTCAGATGCGGGTGCTGTACGACCGCGTGCTGCCGGCCAACTGGTACATGAAAACCGGCCAGCCCGAAGTGTGGGCCGGCTTTGAATCGGTGACACCGGGCGAACTGTGGGAAACCCACCAGTCGCTGAAGAACCGGCTGATCAATTACGCGCGGACGCGGCTGGTTCGCCAGGCGGAACGGCGTGGCGAGACGCCCAGACGCATCGAGTCACTGGCCAATGCTCTCGATCCCCGCGTGCTGACCATCGGCTTCGCTCGCCGGTTTGCTCCCTACAAGCGGGCCAACCTGCTGCTGCAGGATCTGGAACTGCTGCAGCAGATCGTCAACAACGCCGATCGTCCTGTGCAGTTCGTGTTCGCCGGCAAGGCGCATCCCGCCGATGAAAACGGGAAGCGGATTGTCCAGGAAGTGTTCGAGGCCATGCGGAACGAACAGCTGGGCGGACGGATTGTGCTGCTGGAAGATTACGACATCAACCTCGGCCGGCACCTGGTGCAGGGGGTCGATGTCTGGCTGAACAATCCCCGCCGTCCGCTGGAAGCCTCGGGAACCAGTGGCCAGAAAGTGGTGCTCAACGGCGGTCTGAACTGTTCGATTCTCGACGGGTGGTGGGCGGAAGCGTACGATGGAGAAAACGGTTTCGCCATCGGCACCGGGCACTCG
>JAGQPV010000477.1 GCA_020426545.1 Planctomycetaceae bacterium | reverse complement strand
TCCGCCAGCCAGCTGCTGCCCGCCCGAGATATCGCCCCCGCAGTCATTCTCTCACAGTGGAACGAACGCATGCCCGTTGAGCCTGGTTTTCTTCTGACCACGCTGCTTTCCGGTTCGCCCGGCCTGCTGCTGTCCATTCCGGCCACGTCGCCTCCCGGCAGTGACACGGGAGTGACAGTCACCGTGCCCGTGCTGCTGCTGGCGCTGTTTGTACTGGCGATTTTTGTGGGCTTCGAGATCATCACCCGCATCCCGCCCACGCTGCACACGCCGCTGATGTCGGGATCGAACGCGATCTCCGGCATTACCCTGGTGGGGGCTCTGCTGACGCTCGATCAGGGGAACCCCGCGCTGGCGAAAGTCCTGGGCTGTGCGGCGGTGATTCTGGCAACGGTGAATGTGGTGGGCGGGTTTCTGGTTACCCACCGGATGCTGGGCATGTTCCGCCGGAAGAAATAACAGCATCAGTCTGGCTGGCTCCCCCTGCGGAGAACGTCTCCGCGGAGCCAGCCGTTTTCTGCAGTCTTCCTGAGAGCCGGCCAGGCCGGGCTTCGCTCTTCCGGACAGCAGTCGGAGACGGGCAGCAGTCAGAAGCGGACAGCAATCTGAAGTACGCAGCAACTGATGAAGGCGGGCAACTGTGAACGCAACCGTGACCAGTCTGATCTATCTCGTGGTGTCGGTGCTGTTCATCCTCGGACTGAAGGGGATGACACACCCGAAGACGGCCGTCCGGGGCAATCTGTACGGTGCGCTGGCCATGCTGATTGCCGTCGTGGTCACCCTGCTGGGCCGCGGGTTCGATTTCACTTTGATTGGCGTGGGCCTGGCCATCGGTGCCGCAATCGGCGGGGCGATGGCCGTCACCATTCAGATGACCGCCATGCCCCAGCTGGTGGCCCTGTTTAACGGCTTTGGCGGTCTGGCCTCGGTGCTGGTGGCCGGAGCCGTGCTGGCCACGGGCGACAGCCGTTATTCCGGAATGGACTCCATGATGGCCACGGCAGCTTCCGGCCTGATTGGGGCAGTCACCTTTACCGGCAGCCTGGTCGCCTTCGGTAAACTGCAGGAGCTGAAGTTTATTCGCGACCTGCGGTTCTCCGGCCAGCAGCTGCTCAACATTGTGCTGTTTGTCGGCAGTCTGGCGGCTGGCTGGCTGATGCTCCAGCAGCCGGAATCCGGAGGACTGTGGTACACGGTGATGGTGCTCGCCGCCAGCCTGCTGGGAATCGGGCTGGTCATCTCCATTGGCGGCGCCGACATGCCCGTGGTGATTGCCCTGCTGAACTCGTACTCTGGCCTCGCTGCTGCAGCCACCGGTTTCGTGCTGTCCAACATGGTGCTCATCATTTCCGGTTCGCTGGTGGGTGCCTCGGGCCTCATTCTGACCCGCATCATGTGTGTGGCGATGAACCGCTCGCTGCCGGCGGTGCTGTTCGGCACGCTGCAGCAGAGTGGCCCGGCCGCAGACGCCGATGAGGTCTATCAGAACGTCAAATCGACCTCGGCCGAAGAAGTCGCCATGCTGCTGGAAGTGGCCGAACGGGTGGCGATTATTCCCGGCTACGGCATGGCCGTGGCCCAGGCGCAGCACGCCGTACGCGACCTGACCTCCCACCTGGGCCAGCTGAATGTCGAAGTCGTCTTCGGGATTCACCCGGTGGCCGGACGGATGCCGGGCCACATGAACGTACTGCTGGCCGAGGCCGACATCGAGTACGAGCGGCTGCTGGAGATGGACGACATCAACCGGATGATGGACCGAATTGACGTGGCGATTGTGCTGGGTGCCAACGATGTGGTGAACCCGGTCGCCCGCACCGACCCTGGCAGCCCGATTGCCGGCATGCCCATCATCGATGTGGACAAGGCCCGCACCGTGGTGGTCATCAAGCGGAGCCTCAGCCCCGGGTTCGCCGGCATCCCCAACCCGCTGTTCGCGGCCGAGAACTCGCTGATGCTGTTCGGCGATGGTCGCCAGGCAGTCGTCGATATTCTCAAGGCACTGCAGGAAGCGTAATGCCCCGGCCCCGTCTGCATTTCGCGGGGCCGGCATCGGGCCAGCGTTCCGGAATCTGCTCCTCCGATTCCGCCATATCCCCCGATTGCCGCCGTGCTGCGCCAGGGGGCACCCTGGCCTGATTGCGGGGACTTGAATGAATGCGATCGGCTGATTCCGCCAGTCGCCATTCCAGAAGCCCCGCAGCAGCAGATTTCTTTTCAGCAGGCCTTCCGGCCCCTCTGCTGCCGCCCTCATCGAGCGTGCTTACATGCGCGACACATCAGTACACAGCATGTGCACACGTTGCACTGCATTTCAGCATGTACGCGCGAACATAGGTAAGTGCCACAGACTGTTCTGAAATCGGGGGCTGAACTTGCGCGCCGCCGGCATCCGCGCATGTCCTCTTCCGGCCCGACGATACGTCAGGCAGTTTGTTATGGGGCCACCGCGCGTTCCCGTTTCAGTCCCAGCTGTTCAGACACTGCGCGCCTCGGGCGTGGCACGCCGGACGCAACCGAAGCCCTGCTGATTCTCCTCAGCGGATCCGGAAGACCTGCAGGTCAGTCGCTGTCCCTGCATGGCCTGCCGGATCGGCCTGGAATTTCCGCAGGCGAAATCGGTCCGCGATCGGCAGAATGAAGGAGTCATTGATGCCGGTCCTTTCTTTTCGACAGATGGCCCGCCTGGCTCTGGCGGCCGCTGGTCTGGCCTGTCTGCCGGTGGCAGACGCCAGTGCGCAGCTGCCAGCCCGCCAGCCGGTGTATCCCACCGCGTTCCACTTTACGGAAGCCGGTCCGGCTCCCGTCGACCTGCCTCCCGCCGCTGCACCAGTCGAAACACCTGCGGAAATGCCGACGGCAGACGCAGGCTGCCCGACCTGTGCCCCGGCGGAAACAACTTACGAAAGCTGTGCTGCCTGCAGCGGCGAAGACGATGACTGCCGCTTTCTGGAAGCACTGTTTGCCGATAACTGCGGCAATAACCCGCTGACCGACAACGGACTGTATCTCAACGGGTGGCTGTCGGCCGGAGTCATGTTCAACCCGGACAAGCCGGCCAACGGATCCAATCTGCCGGGCCCCGGTTTCGCCGACCGGGCCAACGACGCGATGCTGAATCAGTTCTACCTGATCTTTGGCCGCGATGCGGGTGCCGACGAGGACGAGTTCGGCATCGGCTTCCAGATGGACTTTGTCGCCGGCAACGACGCCAAATTCACCAAGGCCGCCGGCTGGGATGATTCCTGGGGTTCAGGCGATGGTGGCAGCGACTACTTCCAGTACGCCATGCCGCAGCTGTACGCCGAACTGTATGCCCCGGTCATGGAAGGTCTGCGGGTCAAAGTCGGTCACTTCTATACCATCATTGGTTATGAAGTCGTGCCGGCCACGGGCAACTTCTTCTACACCCACGCCTATACCATGCAGTACGGCGAGCCGTTCACCCACACGGGGGTGCTGGGTACGCTGAGTGTCTCCGAGAACGTCGATATCAGCCTCGGCGTTCACAACGGGTGGGATGACTTCGAAGACGAAGACGCCAACCCCTACGGCCTGCTGGGCGGCATCACCTGGACCAACGACGACGACACGCTGAGCGTGGCCTGGGCCATGAGCTACAGCGAAGAGTCGAACTACCTCGGCACGGTGAACCTGCCGGGCGGCCTGACGGACCTTAACACCGAAGCCGATCGCTACGTTCAGAGTCTGGTGGTTCAGGCCCAGCTGACGGAGAAGCTGAAGTACGTGGTCCAGTCGGACTATGGCGTGCAGTCGCAGGGGGCAGTCAAGCTTCCCAATGCGCTGGGAGCACCGGTTCTGGAAGACGCCCAGTGGTATGGACTCGTGAACTACCTGTTCTACGATCTGTCCGACACGCTGGCCGCCGGCGTACGGTATGAGTGGTTCCACGATGACGATGGAGCGCGGGTGCCGAACGGGCAGGACCTGGGTACCGCGGGTGAAGTCCAGGGCACATTCCAGTCCGTCCAGGGGACCCAGTTCATTCGACATGGCGACTACCAGGCCCTGACCTTCGGCCTGAACTGGAAGCCCCATTCGTGCATCACGGTCCGGCCGGAAGTCCGCTACGACTGGTCGAACGTCAGCCGGGAAGATTCCTTCGTGCCCACCAGCGGTGTGTACGACGACCTCGGCGACGACAACCAGTTCACGTTCGGCGGCGACGTCATCCTGACGTACTGAGTGAAACCAGTCTGACGGGAATTCGGCGAAGTTCCCTGAATGATTCTGACGTCTGATCCGCGGGCACGCCGTCATCTCCCCTGGAGGTGGCGGCGTGTACTGCGTTGCGCCCCGGGGAAACAGTGCGGAGCGGCAGTGTTCAGCCGGGAGGCCAGGAGAGACTGCGGCCGCCGAGCAGATGAATGTGCAGATGCGGCACGGTCTGGCCGCCTTCATCGCCCGTGTTGATGATCGTGCGGAAGCCGCCCTGCAGGTTGTGCTGTTCGGCCAGCTGCCGAACCACCTGAAACAGATGACCAATCAGTTCGGTGTCTTCGGCAGTGATCTCGGCCAGCGAGACGATGGGTTTCTTCGGGATCACCAGCACATGCACCGGCGCCTGAGGATTCACATCGTTGAAGGCGAGGCACAGGTCGTCCTCGTGCACAATTTCAGCCGGAATTTCGCGGTCGATAATCCGGGCGAAGATGGTTTTCTGTTCGGCCATGGCTGCTTCCGAGGAGCTGAGGACTTGCCGGGCGGATGACGCTGCGAGCTCACTCCGCCGACGGGCTGGAATCCGGAGCACTCGCCAGCCGGGCCAGGTGCTCCCAGGTATACAGTCCCGTTTCGTGCCGGTCCGACCACGCGATCCGCAATGCGTAATTGCCGGCCAG
>JAGQPV010000476.1 GCA_020426545.1 Planctomycetaceae bacterium | reverse complement strand
AACTGTTCGTCGCAGGCTGCTGAATGCCACGCCCGTCACTTCCTCGGGACGCGTCACTTCCAGCGTGTTGTCTTACTCGACCGCCCTGTCTGCTGCACTATTCCAGGAAGGAGCCGCGGCGGCCGGTTTTCCGCTTGCCTCCTCCACGGCGTACAGCCGCTGGCCCAGCCGGGCGATGAATCTTCCGCTGGCCGGGACAGCCGCGTAAACCACCGGATCCATGCCGTATCCGCCGCCCTCGCCGGATCTCGAACCGCCTTCTTCGGCTGGTCTGGTTTCAGACGGCTTCTCCTCTGCTGCCGGCGGAGCTTTTGGCGGGTT
The DNA here is from genome assembly GCA_020426545.1 of Planctomycetaceae bacterium. GTDB lineage: Bacteria > Planctomycetota > Planctomycetia > Planctomycetales > Planctomycetaceae > JAGQPV01. The sequence goes on along the minus strand of JAGQPV010000476.1, from coordinate 4,552 downwards.
GTCTTCCGCCCAGAACCGGTTGACGGCGATCTGTTCCAGTTCGCTGCCGGCCTGCAGCACGGTTGTCACGCCGTCGCGGGCGAAGTACCACAGGTGGTCGCCAGCGGCAATCGGCTGTGCCCAGCTGGAACTGCCCACCCGCTGCACGGACTGAATTTCGCCGGTCTCCGCATCGACGCAGGTGACGGCCCCCGTGCGGTTCACGCAGTACACCCGGCCCTGGTGGACCAGCGGGCTGATGAACGAACAGCTCGCCTTCTGTGCTTTCCACAGCACGCGATAACCCTGTTCTGAACCGGGTTCGATCTGCAGGCACAGGCAGCCAGGCGAAGGCGTGCCGCCAGCCGTCGCCCCGCGTCTGCCGGGAGCCGTGCCCACATACACCCGGTCTCCCTGTACCGTGGCGGAACACACCGTGTTCCCGGAAATGTCTTTCAGCGACCACAATTGTTTGCCGGTGGCAGCCGCGTAAGCATCCACGCTGCCGTTCGAGCTGACGATGACCAGGTCCTGGCCATCGACCCGCGTGACATGCGGAGACGTCCACGAACCACGCGAGCCACGGGACGTCTGCCAGGCGGCGGATCCGTCCGACTTGCGGATGCCGGTCAGAAACGAAGGGCCCGCATGATCGACCAGCACAATGATCAGGTCGTCGGTCTGGGCGGGAGAACTGCCGAAGCCGTGCTGATTCTGGAACTTTTCGGCCCGTCCGTCGAACAGCGTTTTCCGCCAGCGGAGTTTTCCGTCGGTGGCCAGAGCGAACAGATCGCCGCTTTCAAACAGAGCATAGACTCCCTGCGCATCGGCCAGCGGCGTGGGGGCTGCCCGGCTGACCATCTCGCTGGCGGGAATTTTCACGGTTGCTTCGTACTTCTGCTCCCACATCGTGCTGCCATCCGCCAGTCCCACGGCAGTCACCAGGCAGTGTGATTTGTCTTTCCCCTCCACGGCGGTGAGATACAGCCGGTCTCCAGTAACCACCGGGGCCGACTGCCCGTAGCCGGCCAGTTCCCGTTGCCAGGCAATGCCGTCTTCCGGCGACCAGCGGACGGGCAGGTTTTCTTCAGTAACCGAGGTGTTGCCGCCGTTGTGGAAGGAAACCCAATCGCCAGCGGGTTTTGCCGCGGGCTTCGCAGATTCCGTCGGCTCCGCAGCCACCGCCGGGTTCTCTGGAAAGGCCACGGCGGCTGACAGGGTGGCGACTGCCAGCAGGGAGGCCATCCACCGCAGTTCCTGGCCGGCCAGTACTTTGCCCGCACGTGGCCAGCGAACGGTACGGCCCGGCATGTCGCACAGGGAATTCGCTGCAATGCACTGTCGGCCGCGTGCAGGCTGGTTCCCTCGCGAGAATAGAATACGGTCTGCTGCCGAGAGCCGGAGCCGGGAAAGCTGGCGGAGGAACAGATCCACCAGCAGCACGGCGAGGACAGCAGCGCTTATCACCAGCACGTGCAGGCTGAGAATCCAGAAATTGCTCACGTGTCGTCCCTCTCGTCGCCCGTATTGTGCCCGGAACGGGCTTCCAGCTGCAGCAGCCGCTCTCGGCAGACAACCACCCGCTGCCAGTCGCCCACGGTTTCACACAGCTCCGCGATGCGTTCCAGACAGCACTGGCAGTCCAGCTGATGCAGCTGGTCGGGTGAAACTCCGCTGATGACCCGTCCGGCTTCCGCTGCGCGGTCATGCCGCAGCAGCAGCGAGGCCAGACCAATGCGGAACTGCAGGCGATCCGGCTCCAGCGAGACGGCTTTGCGGGCCAGCGATTCCACAATCCGCAGCGGGCAGCCCGACCGGGCTGCGTAATAACTCATGTCGTAACAGGCCTGCCCGTTGCCGGGATCTCGGTCGAGGGCACTGCGGCAGGCCCACATGGCGGCGGCCGGCCTGTCGATACTGTCGAGACCGCACGCTGCCTGCAGCAGCAGCGGGACCGTTGTCGCGGGATTCTGTACCAGTTCGAGGTACAGATCGCGGGACAGTTCACGCCGTCCCGCTTTTCCGTACGATTCCGCCAGAGCAAAGCGAGCCAGAGGAGACAGCGGCACCAGCAGGCTGGCCATCTCCAGGGCAGAAACGCATTCCTCCGGCTCGCTGCGGTCGCGATGAATCAGCCCCCGCAGTTCCCAGGCACGTCCGTCGTCTGCATCGATCAGCAGCACCCGCCGGATCAGCCACAGGGCGCCTTCGGTATTCCCTGTCAGCCAGGCCAGACGGGCGCGATCCAGCCCCGTTGGCTCCCGTGACATCATTCGTTCCCTCCCTCTGCCTTCTTCTCTGCGGCATTCTCTTCCGCTTGCCGGGCAGCAGTCACCGCCTGAGACAGATCGATCACATCCAGTGCCTCGAACCGGCCGATTTTCATGCTGGCTCCGCCCACCATCAGCATCTTGCTTCCGCTGACGGGCAGCATGCGATGGAAGAACCGGGGCCGGTCCAGCTGGCGGACGACTTCCCACGCGGAACCGTCTTCCGTCAACCGCTGCAGCTGCCCGTGAATGGTGGTGACGTACAGTCGTCCGTCGGCGGCAAAGGCCGAGCAGCCGAAGCCGTTCATCGGTTCGCCCACCAGGCTGGGGCCTTCGCTCCACTTGCCGGTTTCCGGATCGAACACGCTGACCTTCGTGGTGGGGCCGCCTTCCTGCTGCATGCCGCCGATGACATACAGCCGGTTCTGGTGAGCTGCCAGTGCCAGAGCCCGCCGGGTGAAGGGCGGTTTCGGCAGGGCTTTCCAGACGGGTTCTTTCGCCGACAGATCGATCACGTGGGCTGTTTCGTGCCAGCGGTTCTCGGCGGCACCGTCCAGCTGCCAGCCACCCACCACATACAGCTTCGAACCCAGAACGGCCGCGTCGTGCGAGGACCGTGGTTCGGGCAGAGCGGGCAGTTCCGTCCACGAATCGTCGGCCGGGTTATAGCGGGCAAACAGGTCGCGGGAGTGCAGGTCGTGGTCTTCGCCTTCCGCATTCCGGGCGGTGAATCCGCCGGCGCGGTACAGCTGATTGTTCCAGGCGACCAGCGCCAGGCCCTGCATCTTCGGTCCGCCGGCCAGCTTCTTCCAGCCGTCCTTCCCGGTCAGATCGAGCGACCGCAGTTCGCCGGACTGATCGGACGTGGAATAGGAATGGGCCCGGCCCATGTGACCGCCATACACATACAGCCGATCGCCGGCGATGGCTCCACCAAAGCTGGTGATGCCCTCGGGCAGATCGGGAAGTTCACTCCGCAGCATGAAGGCTGTCTTTCCGTTGCCGGCTGCGGCCGCAGTTTCCGTCCGCAGAGCCAGCGTGCTGTACCACCGGACGGAGGAGTACTTTTTGCCGTCCACCGTGCCGGATTTGTCCTCGGTATGTTTCACGCGGATCGCCCACACACCAGGCTCGGCCGGCTGAAAGGTGAACCGGCCCTGTGCGTCCGTCGTGCCTTCCAGCACGGTGCCGTCGGGGCCGGTGGCATTCCACTCGGCTTTCGGCAGGGGCTGGCCCTGCCATGTGGCACTGATCCGGATGCCATCTTCGCTGCTGGAGGGCACCAGGTCGAGGGGGAGCAGTTTGCCGGTCTCCACCTGCTGCCACAGTTCGCTGCCGGCAGCCGGCCCGGAACGGGCGACATAGTTCAGCAGGAAGCTGTTCCCGCCTCGGGAGAAGACACCCCAGGAGTGCTTCAGAGCGTACAGGGCGGGTTCGTCGGTGCGGTAGGCCCGCACACTGACGAAAGAATCTTCGTCCTTCTTCAGCTCAACGGTTTCCGGCTTGTGGTTCGGGCGAAGGCGGAGCAGTTCAAGGCCTGTCAGACGATCCAGCAGGGCCGGGTCATCCCCTTCAGCCACCTCGCTGAAGTAGACATGCACCCGCTCGCTGTTGTCGGCGGGCTGTTCCGGCAGGACCCACAGAAAGTGAGCACTGGCGGCAGCCGGCAGAACCAGCACGGCGGCCACAGCCGCCAGCAGGCCGGTGGTCAGTCGGGAAGAGGTCGTGTGCAGCATGTCGGTCGTTTCCTTCGGCAGATTCCGGGAGTCGTTCGTCCCGTTGTGTTGTGGATCAGGCCGGCCGTGTGGTCACTGTATGTTGCCCGCAGCCACCTGATGAAGTCCAGACTGGTATTTATTGATGCGTTCGCCGTGTTCCCGCAGGGTTTCCTCTGGCAGTGGGTGCCATTCGAGGAGGCTCGTTCAGCAGTTCGTCCCGCGGAAAATGCCGCCTGCGGGTTGCGGCGGGACAGTCAGCAGGTCTGTTCGGAAAAGGCAGCATGCTGTCAGCGGGATCAGCGGTTTCGCGAGGTGAAAACGAAAGGCCGAAAATCCCGCGGACAGGTCACGCCGCAAAGCAGAATCAGAGTCGGACACGGCCTTCCCGCCCTCGTCTGGCAGGCTGGCTTCCGCTGCGGGGGAGCAGCAGAGAGCCTGGCAGGCAGGGGAATCGTGTCGGCTGAAAGTCTGCCTTCAGTTCCGGGGGTCGCAGGCAACGCAGGTTAAGGAAGGTGATCAGCGGGGGGCGGAGGTCAGATCGAACTTCAGTTCGTTGCTGCCCGCCGGCCCGACACTGGCCGTCAG
>JAGQPV010000475.1 GCA_020426545.1 Planctomycetaceae bacterium | reverse complement strand
CCTGGATGTGTCCAGCGACCGCGATTTTCTGGTGGAGTTCGTGTTCGATCTGTCGCTGATTGCCGGGCACCTCAGCACCTGGTGCGAAGAATGGATCATCTGGTTCACGACGGAATTTGGCATTCTCCGCCTGCCGGATGCCTATACCACGGGTTCGTCGATCATGCCGCAGAAGCGGAACCCCGATGTGCTGGAGCTGATCCGCGGAAAATCGGCCCGGGTGATGGCGGCCGTGTCGCAGTTGCTGCTGCTGATCAAGGGCCTGCCGATGGCCTACAACCGCGACCTGCAGGAAGACAAGCTGGCTGCGTTCGATGCGTTCGATACGGTGGCCGCCTGCCTGGAGCTGGCCCCGGCCATTGTGAGCGGGGCCGAACTGGTGACCGAACGGATCGACGCCCGGCTGGAAGACGGTTTCCTCGATGCGACCGCGCTGATGGAATACCTGATTCGCCAGGGCGTGCCGATGCGGACCGGCCACGAGACCGTGGGCCGGCTGGTGGCACAGTGTGAGAAGGCAAACTGCCGGCTGCAGGATTTGAGCCTGGAGCAGCTGCAGGCAGCGTGCGACCGCATCGACGAGAGCGTGTACCAGGTGCTGGGCACGCGGAACGCGGTGGCCGCGCTGAACAGCTACGGTTCCGGCGGGAAGGAACCGGTGGCCGCCCAGGTGGCCCGGTGGAAGGAACGGCTGGGCGGGGCGTGACGGTACCGGAGTTACAGACTTCGACCGGAGCCGGCTGTACCGGCCAACGTCATCGAAGAAAGTGTTTCACCGCAAAGTCGACAGAGAAATCCAGTCCGTGTGCCATGCCCATAGCCGCGAAAGCGGGATGGGCATGTTCGTGGAGCGAAGTGGTATCGCGAACTTTGACGAAGACACTGGCTTCCCACGGGTGGCACTGCCTGGCTTATCCAGCAGTGTCTTCAAACCGTAAGAAGCCAGCCGGCGTTGCGGTACGGATTCGACGTCAGCTGTTGTGCATCCAGCGGGCCAGTGCAGTCAGGTTCATCGGCACCGGGATTTCTCCCCGCTGGCGGCAGCGGGCGGCGTATTCGCCGTGATGCCGGAACAAGTCCGCTGGAAAGCCGGGCCGTTCGTAAGCACAGAACACGGCCCGCGAGGCCCTGTCGTCATCCAGAAACCGCATCAGTCCGTCGATGTCGGTGTTGGTGCTGGGGTCTTCGGTGGCTGGTTCCAGAGCGCCGATCACCAGGGCTTCAAACCGCTGTTCGGTGGTGATGGTACAGGCGATCTCTCTGAGCCACTGCCACACGGTTTCCTCGCAGCCTTCGTCGTGGGTGTGTGAGGAAACGTGGGCAAAAACCTGGCTCGCAAAGCACATATCGGTCCGCTGCAGGTACTCGTTCAGCTGCCCCAGCTGTTCCCGTATGACGGGTGGGCGTTCTGCTGTCGGGAGGCTTCGCAGAAGGGTCTCATGCTGTAGAAAGACCTGTTCCAGTTCCTGCCAGGCGGCGGAATCGACGCTGTGCGGTGGTTCCTCAAGAGTGAGGGGAATCATGAGACAGTTCTCTCAATCACTCGTGTGAGGTTCCTCGGGTCGGCTGAACCGATCCAGTAGGGTGATCAGCATCAGCGGTACGAGCGTGGCCACCAGTCCGAAGAGTGCCCCCCTAATCGCGAGCTCCCGGTATGCGGCAGCCGGCAACTGTGCGAGGGCTGCCAGGCCAAGAGCGATGACAACACCACCGGGTATGCCGCACAGCAGCACACCGCGGTACATCGATCTGATCATTGCATCGTGTTGTGTCCGGGTGAAGACGCGTGGAGATTTGAGCAATCGCTCATGATGCTCGTTCCAGCCCTCCTGCACCTTCTGGTCAATTCTGAAACGCAGGATACGCAGCAACTCCCGACCTTGCGAATCGGCACTGTTCGCCAGACTGACCTTCCGGCGGCCACCGGGCCAGAATAGCGTGAGGTTGATCGAGAAGCCTGACCACCTGGCCCGGCTGATCTCGTGCCAGGTGATTGTCTGCTGGCTGAACAGGCTGCGGACGAAGAGGCTGCGCTGCCCCGCAATCACCGCGGTGCGAACAGCGAGGGCGTACAGCCAGATCCCGACGACAAGGAAGAAAGTTGCACTTGCGCAGACGGCCAGGGTGGCCTGACGCTGTTTCTCCGCAGAAGCGGATTCACAACCCCAGGTGACTCCCAATGCAGTGGCTGCCAGCAGGCCAGAGCCGATCAGCCCACAGATCACGCCTGCCCATTTCAGGCCGCGCAGCAGTGTGAATCGCTCGGTCATGGCACGTCCTCACCGTGCGGCTGCCAGGGCTGAGAAAAATTTGTCAGGCAACAGCCTGACCCGCGGACTGCTCTCAGGTCGAGCGGCCGATGACGAGGTCGGCCAGTTCCTGCTGTTCGATCTCGGCGGTACTCAGCCGCGACCAGGTGACGTCGCCGTTGGGGCAGCAGGGGCAGTTGGGGTGCGCCCCGCTGGACTTCGCTTTGGGATCGTCGTGAATGGCGGACGGATCCCGCCAGATTCGCTCGCATTCATCGCAGATGGCGACCGTGGCCGAGCATTCATGGCAGCGGTACAGCCGCACCAGGCCCTGCTCACACCAGCCGCACCGCGCGATATAGGGTTCCTCGCCGCTCATGGTTGCTCCTGCCGTTTCCGCGGATGTGTTTCAGCCAGTGTCATACCAGGAAAGAAGTCACCCGGAGGCAGCTGCGCCCTACTTCGGGTACGCGGTGACGACGTTACTGGTATCGCGTTCGACGACAATCAGCACGCGGTACAGAGCGGGATTGCGGCGGCTGGCTCCCGTGCGGCCACCCAGATAGCCCACCTTCCGATTCAGGCGAACCGTGTAAGCAGCCCGGCTGCCTTCAACGTCCGGTCGGACCCTCTGTTTCTGGATCTGCTGCCAGGCCTGGTCAATCGCAGCCAGTGCGCCGTCGCGACCGCCGTCGAACACGCCGTGCGGGCCGTCGCGGCGGGGGTCGTCTTTCGCGTGCCGCAGGACATGTTCCAGCCGGCTGCGGCCATCGGGATCGCGTCCCTTGTAGTTCAGCCCGGCCGGGCTGCGCCAGTGGTCCTTCCCCACCTGTTTCAGTTCGATGGAGGGAACGTCGGGCTGGTCGGCCTCTATCCGGCGGATGTGCTCTGGAGCGGTGAGGGCGACCTGCAGCTTCCCGCGAAACCGTTCGACTTCGCCGGTGACTTCAATCTCGGCGTCGCGGTATTTGTCAGCCGGTTGCCCGTCTTTGAACTTCGCCGCATCGTCCTTCAGGCAGACGATGGTCAGCTCGGTATTGGCGAAGTTCAGGAAGTTGATCCCGCTGGACGATTTGCCCGTGCGGGAGACCTGACCGTAGACCGTGACCGTCTTGCCGACGTTCCGCCTGAGTGTTTCGAGGTCGGTCACCCGGATCCTGGGTGGGCCGGGTGCCTTGTCGGCAGCCTTGCCATCTCTGTTGTTTCTCTCGGCGCGGCTGGCGGCCGGGCCTCGGGATTCTGATTCCCTCGCAGCCTGCCCTGCCGAAGAACGATCCGAGGCCGTGGACCTGTTGCCCGAGGACTGCGTCGCGACCGGCTGACCGCAGGCAGCTGCGGTCCAGGTGAGTAACAGCAGGAGAAGCAGAGGAAGCCGGGAGGGCGGACGGGGCATTCAGGAATCCTCTCGTGCCCTGTGGCAGGGCGTCTGCATGAGCAGCGGGGCAGTGCGGGCCGCGGCAGGGGGCCACTGCTCTCAGTGTATCTGCCGGAACGCGACAGAACACGTTTTCTTCCCGCAGGGAGACCCGCCTCAGTTGAACAGTTTCGGGTAGGCCTGTTCGACCGCGGCCAGGCCCAGCTGGACCAGTTTCACATCGGCGGTGGGCGAAATCATTTTGCAGCCCTTCTCGAGCAGCATGTCGGCGTGGTCGGCCCCGGCACACACGGCCCCCCACTGTTTGCCGTGCTGGCGGCAGGCGGCTGCCACCCGGTCGATGGCCGAGATGCATTTCTCGTGGAACAGCTGCCCGGTAACTCCCAGATTCTGGCTGAGATCCGACGGGCCAACGAACAGCAGATCAACACCGTCGATGGCGGCGATCTTCTCGCAGTCTTCCACAGCTCCGGCGGTTTCAATCTGAATTGCCACAAAGGAATCGCGGTTGGCCTTCTCGCAGAACTCGGCCAGGGGCATGTTCCCGAAGTCGCCATCCCAGCCGCCGGAGTTCAGGCCGCGGGCGCCGCGGGGATAGAACTTGGCCCAGCGGACAATCTCTTCAGCCTGCTCGGCGGATTCGATCTGAGCGGCCATGATGCCGCTGCTGCCGGCCTCCATGCACTGGGTGACGGTGGCGTAGTCGGTGGGTGCGATTCGCACGAACGTATCCATCCCGTGCGCCCGGGCCGCTATCGTGCCGATTTCGATTTCCGGAACGGACACTCCGCAGTGTTCCTGATCGAACCACAGCCCGTGGTAACCACCGGACAGCCCGATCATCTGTAGAATGCTGTGATGCATCACACGGCCGACACCCAGAACGCGAACCAGTTCACCCTGCTGCAGCCGGTGTTTCAAAGTCGTTACAGTCATCGTTGACACTCCACAGAATGAGGCCGGAGCCGGGAAGCATGGCCGGGGAACGGGGCGTGCGGGGAACCGCGAGACACCGTCCTCCACCGTGTTCAACAGGCTGGTCAGAACCAGCCGGGTGACAGTCAGAAGACGGACAGGAAACCCGTACAGCAACCCAGTGTGCCGCCGTTGTTCTCTGAAATCCAGCCTGGCACCAGCTGCCGGTGGAATCGCCGCCTGCCGGGGTAAACGGCCTCCGCGAAAATGACTCGACTGAGGCAGACGGCGGGGAAACTGCGGAGGAATCGCGGGCGGGGCCAGGGCCTCTGGCAGGGCGTCTTC
>JAGQPV010000474.1 GCA_020426545.1 Planctomycetaceae bacterium | reverse complement strand
TGACGTCTTTCGCGATACAGAAATCGCCAGGACCACCGTCCCCGTCTTCGCCCGGTTTTTCACTCAGACTGAGTAGTCCATCCCGAGGCCACTACTCCCACTCGATGGTGCCCGGCGGTTTGGAACTGATATCGTAAACCACCCGGTTCACGCCGCGAACTTCGTTGATGATGCGGGTCGACATGCGGCCCAGCACTTCGTGCGGCATGGGGTACCAGTCGGCCGTCATGAAGTCATCGGTGCTGACAGCACGAATGGCGAGGGTGTCTTCGTAGGTGCGGGCATCGCCCATCACACCCACCGTCTTGACGGGCAGCAGCACGGCAAACGCCTGCTGAATTTCACGGTACAGGCCGGCTTTCCGCAGTTCGTCGAGGACGATGGTATCCGCCTCACGGAGCGTCTCCAGCCGGGACTCGGTGATATCCCCCAGGCAGCGGACAGCCAGTCCGGGGCCGGGGAACGGATGCCGCCACACGAGCGACTCCGGCAGCCCCAGCTGCAGCCCCATCTGGCGGACTTCGTCCTTGAACAGATCGCGGAGCGGTTCGATCAGCTCGAAACCCAGTTCCTCCGGCAGCCCGCCCACATTGTGGTGCGACTTGATGGTCGCAGCCGGGCCATCGTCACTGGCTCCCGATTCAATCACATCCGGGTAGAGCGTTCCCTGAGCCAGGAACCGGGCATCAGGAATCGATTCGGCCTCTTTGCGGAAGACTTCGATAAAGACGCGGCCGATGATCCGCCGCTTCTCCTGCGGATCGGAAACGCCGGCCAGCTCACCGAGGAACCGGTCGCGGGCATCGACCACATGCAGGTCTGTCTTGAAATGGCCGCTGAATTCCCGTTCGACCTGTTCCCGCTCGCCGCTGCGAAGCAGACCGTTATCGACGAAAATGCAGGAGGACTGCTCGCCGATGGCACTGGCCAGCAGAGCCGCCACCACGGAAGAATCGACCCCGCCGGACAATCCGCAGATCACCCGGCTGTTGCCCACCCGCGAGCGGATCAACTCAGTTTCGCGATCAATCAGCGAGTGAATCTGCCAGGTGCCCCGGCAGCCGCAGACTTCCTGCACGAAGTTCTTCAGCAGCAGGCCGCCCTGTTCCGTATGGGTGACCTCCGGGTGAAACTGCAGCCCGAACAGGGGCCGGCGCACATGCCGCACCGCGGCCGACCGGCAGGATTCCGTCGAAGCCAGCACCTCAAAGTGCTGATCGAGGTTCTCCACCTGGTCTCCATGGCTCATCCAGGCCGTAAAGCGATCCGGCATGTTTTCGAACAGGCCGGTCTTCTGCACGACCTCACAGCTGGTGCGGCCAAACTCCCGAGACAGGCCGGGCTGAACGCCGCTGCCACTGGCCCGGCACAAGAGCTGCATGCCGTAGCAGATCCCCAGAATGGGGATGTCGAGATCGAAAATGGCCGGGTCGGGCTGAGGCGAACCCGGAGCGTACACACTGGCCGGCCCGCCGGAAAGAATCAGACCTTTCGGCTGCAGCTCGCGGATACGTTCCGCCGTGATATCGTGCCGGACCAGCTGGCAGAACACGTTCTGCTCCCGCACCCGCCGGGTAATGAGCTGCGCGGTTTGCGAACCGAAATCCAGAACGAGGATTCGGTCTTCGCCGGGCAGGGCTACGGTGTCTGCCCCTTCGGGCTGAATGTCGGCCGCGGGCCGGCTGGCAGAAGTCTGTGTCATTCCGTATCTGTTTCGATCCGTGTCTCGTGCTCTGGCACAGCCCGGGTGGTGCCGCGTTCCCGCAGGCTCCCGCAACAGTTTCAGCACCTGGCAGCAGACGGAGGTCAGAGACCCCTCCACCGGGAACGGCTGACCTGCCGCTGGCTGACGCTGTTGTTCCCGGCTTCGCTTCGGGGAAACGGGCTATTGTACAGACCAGCCCCCGCAGGGAAAGCCTGCCACCAGAGGAGAACTGGCCGCCTGTCCCCTCCGACTCACCACCCGCGCCGGGCCAGCGTGATTTTCCCGCATGCCGGACTTTCTTCATGATGCCTCCGTAACCGGGCTGGCGGGAAACGCAACTGACCGGCAGTGACCGGAGCCTGCTCCTGTCTGCCGTGCTGATCTTTCCGACCGATCGGCCCGTTTTATCTGCCGGCCTAATTCTGCCATTTTCAGCTCGTTCTCTGTGCCGTGCTGCGGTTCCGCCAGTGCTCATCGACAGAAAGCCCGACCATGCCCCACTCCACGGCTGCCGCTTCAACAGCAACGTTCGCCTTCCGGTTGAGCCATCGCGCCTCCAGTCGGTTTCCGGCCTCCCATCGGGTGTTGAGCCTGCTGTTCCCGTGCCTGCTGGCCGCAGGCTGCCTTTGTAACGGACTGCCGAACCGGGCAGCGGCCGCGGAACCTCTGCCGCTGCTGCGCCTGGCGGGTGAAATCACCGATCCGGAGAAGATCGACTATTCCACACTGCCGGAGCTGGAAACCACGCTGTCGGTTGTCAGCCCGGCGGAGAAGATGGCCGGCGAGGTGCCGGAGCAGTTCGACATGCACCACCTGCAGTTCCAGCTGCACAGCTACCTGGCACGTTTCAATGGCCGGTTCTGGTGCATCTGGAGTTATGGCCCGCCGATTGAAGACGAACCAACCCAGGAAGTCCGGTATGCCACCAGCACCGACGGCATCACCTGGAGCGAATCAAAACCGGTGACTGGTACTCCCGAGGCTCCCTATGCGTGGATTGCCCGCAGCCTGTGGATTCGCAATGGCGAACTGCTGGCGCTGGCAGCCCATTACCGGGGCAAGGGGGCCTTCGGTGCCAACAAGGAACTGGAACTGCGGGCCTTCGCGTGGAATGAAGAGCAGGGGACCTGGCAGCCGCGAGGAAAGCTGTACGACGATGCCATCAACAATTTTCCGCCCCAGCTGATGGAGTCCGGAGAGTGGATTGTCACCCGGCGGGACGCCCGGTTTAACGTTTCCATCCTGGTGGGCGGGAAGAAATCGCTGACCGACTGGCAGGCGTTTCCCGTCGTCGGCCGGCTGGAAGTCAAAGGATTCATTCCCGATGAACCCATCCTCTGGCCGCTGCCGGAGGGTAAATGGTCGGCCCTGTATCGGGACAACAGCGGGACCCGCCGGCTGTTCCATTCCGTCTCGTCGGATGGGGGCCGCACCTGGACCCTGCCAACCCGCACCAACTTCCCCAACGCAACGAGCAAGCTGTTCTCCATGCAGACCTCCAGCGGCGTGCGGGTGCTGGTTTCCAATGCCAACCCCGGGCTGGGCCGGCGGGAGCTGCACCTGTCGCTCAGCCGCGACGGGCAGACATTCACCCGGATGGCGAAACTGAAAGTGCCCTCACCCCCGGCGGTGCAGGGCCTCGAGCGGTTGAAACAGAAATTCCGGGCTGAGATCGCCTCGCTGCAGTATCCGCATGTGATTGAGCACGAGGGACAGCTGCTGATTGCCATTTCCCGGGGGAAGAAACAGATCGAGGTGCTTCGCCTGCCGCTGGCTTCCGTCGATGCCCTGCTGGCCGAATGATGCCTCCGGACAGAGGCAGGCCGGAAGGCGCGATGCCGGCTGGTGCCTGTTCACCGTCACCTGTTCTCTGTTGCCAGGCAGCGGCGGCCCACTTCTGCCGGTCCTCCCTCAGCGGGAGCCACGTCAACATCCGGGAGCGAGAACATCCGGAAGCAACATCAACCGGAAAAACCGATTCAGTCTTCCGGCAGCAGCCGCACATCACTGTCGCTGCCCATATCCTCCAGCAGCTGTTCGCTGAGGGAATCTTCCTCGCGTTCCGGCAGCAGGGTGATCATTTCCGTGGGATCATCATTGGAGGCTTCCGGCATGGCCGGCCCCAGATGAACCCGGAAACGCACACTGGCGAACGACAGCTCATCGCCCGGCAGCAGGGCCCCGCGTGTCACGCGCTGGCCATTCACCTTGGTCCCGTTCGTACTGCCCAGGTCGCGAACGAACAGCAGTCCATCGGTTTTAACAACCAGGCAGTGCAGTTTGGAAACACTGCCGCGGTCTACAATCAGGTCACACAGCCCGCGTTTGCGGCCGACGAGCGTCACATCCTGTTTCAGAGTGACTGGAGAACCGCCATCGAGCGGGATCAGTTGCGCCAGCATGAGGTGCGACAGACTGCAGAAATGGAACTCGGAAGAAAAGCGGGAACACCGTCCCACAGGGGCCACCCCCGCGCCGACAGAGACAGACCCGGCTTACTCTATTCTCCGCAGGTGCCTGCCGGTGTCAAGGTTCGGACGCTTGACGGGTCAGAACCTGGCTGATAGCTTCCCGCTGTCGGGTACGGCAGGGCTTCGGCCACAGTCTGCCGGTACGCGCCGGCCGCACGGCAGAATTCACGCCCCGGAAGAGTGATCTGTCCGAGCGATTTCCGCTGAAACAGCCTGTCCTTCAGGCAGCAGCCTGACCTGGATTCTCAGCGAATCTCAGCCGCTCATCAGGTGCAGCGGCCGTTTGCGACACTCCTGGCAGGATGCCACCCGAGGGGAAATCCACCGATTCCGGACGGAATCCGGCTCTCATCACCTGATTTCCGCCCGGCTGCGGCGGAAGGAAGGCGAGCTGCCTGCAGCAGAGGGCCGGACCTGATGTCCGGTTTCAGGAGAATTTCCCGGCACTGGAAGCCGGGAAGCTGCCATCAGCCGCAGCCCCGCAGAACGTGTGACTGCGGGTCACCCGGGCGGCTGTTCGTGCTCATCACGACAGCAGCAAACACACATATTGTACTGCGTCAACTCTTAACGTTCAGAGGGTAAGCCTGTTCTGACACTGCTGCATCAGCCCGAGAGGCTCCTGCGGCAGGATGCAGAATCAGCCCCGGAAACAAGCCCTCAGTCAGGGCAGGAAGATTCCAGAGGATCGATCATGGCGGAGACGAAGTACGTTTACTTC
>JAGQPV010000473.1 GCA_020426545.1 Planctomycetaceae bacterium | reverse complement strand
TGTCCTCGCCGACAGTTCTCAATCCGGCTGGCGACATTGGACGTTCGACAGCAGGTTGTGAAGAGCACTGGTGAGTGAAGCCCTCACCAGTGGCACCCGAATTCCCCGTTCCCGTCCCCGACAGACCTGTCCATCCCGCTTCGCGGCGATGGGCGTGGCACCCGGGTGGGTTACGAAATCTCATTCTCTGCGGACCTTTGTGGCCTCCGCGGTGAAACTCTCTTCCGGTGGCGGAGGAAACCGGCTGGTCAGCTCGGGGAAAAGACGTCAGGCACAGCCTGACCTACGCGACTATGGGCGTGGCACCCGGCGGCTGTTGACTGATGCCACAAGCCCCCCGTTCTGCCCGGGAAACCGACCTTCCGTCAACGTCAACACGGTCAGCAGGCGGCAGAGAGGAACCAGCTCTGGAGGACCGGCTGCCTGAACCGCAGGGGGGCCAGATGGCGGTAACCCCATGCAGGGCAACAAGATGGGCGTGGAGGGACTCGAACGCAATCGCGCAAGTGCCATACTTGGCAACGGTTTACGGGTTTCTCAGTCGGCGGGCGCTGCAGAATGCGATGCACTCTCCGCGAAAACCACCCCGCTGCCGGCGGAACTGGCCCGGCTGGTGGCTGCCTGGGCCGATTTGCCGGAAGCCGTGCGGCAGACGATCACCGGACTGGTGGAGTTGCACCGGCCCCCAGCGGTACCCTCTGTGTAGCGTGTGCATTTGCGCACCTTTTTAGTGATAGGTGAGGCATCTGCAAAATTGTCCTGAACCGCTGGCCGACTTGACTTGTCCCATTGGATGGTACAGAATGTCTGGTGCATCAGGGCCGGGATGGCCGATAGTGGTTGTTAATGAGGGGCAACAAGACTATGGCCTCAAGAGTCAGAACTGTGGCGTATCCGGAACACCGGTTCAGTCCAGAAGATTTCTTGCAATTCTTTGAATTGCATGAGTTTACGGATGCGCGGAGCGACCTGGTTCTCGACGATGATGACCTGTACGCATTGCAGGTCTGTATCATGCTCGCCCCTGATAAACCGCCGGTGATTTCCGGAACTGGCGGATTGAGGAAGATTCGGTTCGCGCCCAGCCGGCTTAATTTGGGGAAAAGTGGTGCGTATCGAATTTGCTATGCGTACTTCGCAGAAGCGAATATTGTCTTGCTC
Source organism: Planctomycetaceae bacterium (assembly GCA_020426545.1). Lineage (GTDB taxonomy): Bacteria > Planctomycetota > Planctomycetia > Planctomycetales > Planctomycetaceae > JAGQPV01. Next base: position 3,737 of record JAGQPV010000473.1, on the reverse strand, counting down.
GTTCTCGTTTATACAAAGAATGAGCAGGACAACCTTTCAAAAGCACAGAAGAATGCGATTAGAGACGCGCTTGCCTCAATTGAGGAGGATTTGTGCAATTAGAGAGTGTATCTCCGGATGACGTGAGGTGGAGTGGTATACGCAGGGGGGCGCGTCAGTATCGCGGAGGAGAGAGAAGTGGCTAAGCAGAGAAATAAGACAGTAGGCGAAAGGATGGTGGGTGGCCTTCAGGCTTTCGCAGAGGCATTGAAGGAAGATCGGGAGTCAATCCCGAAGAAGTTCAATAGCCGCAACATGTCACTAAACCTGGAGGCACAGGCTTATTCGCCTCAGCGGGTCCGAGAGGCCCGGGCTGCTCTCGGAGCATCCCAGGCGGTCTTTGCGCTGTTTCTTGGCGTATCGGTGAAGACCGTGCAGGCATGGGAACAGGGGGAAAATCCTCCTCAGCACATTGCCTGTCGAATGATGGACGAGATCCTGCACGATCCTGCGTACTGGCAGCAGCGACTGCAGGAACTGGCTGTGGAGAAGGTCTGACTGGGAGAAACCGTCTGCGGTAACAATGCTGTTCCACTGAATAATATCAGTGAAACAGTACCGGCAATCGAGCCCCGTCAGCCGTATTGGTTGGCGGGGTTTACTCTTGTTAATTTGGTAAAACTTGCTGCGTGCGTTGCTGCTGGCCCCCACCACCATCACGCGGCGTACCGGTCATCGTCGGTCAGTCGCAGGATGCCCAGTGAGACCAGCGTTTCGAGCATTTCGGCCACGGCGGCTTTTCTGGCGCGGGTGAAGTGCCTGGCGGCTTCGTCGCCTGACAGCGGGACCGGGCTGTGTTCCACCACATCCCGCAGGGCCAGGAAGCGGGCTTCGGTGGTTTCCGGCCAGGGCTGCTTCGCAATCTTCGCTGTGGCCGGCTTCGCTTTTCCGGCTTTCGCTTTCCCCGCGGCTGGCTGGTCGGCGGCGGTGCCCGGCATCTGCTGCTGTGTCTCTCCCGAGGGGTTCTGGAACTCCGGCCGCAGCCAGCGGATGTGGCCCTGCTGTTCTTCCGCGGCCCGCTGGTGGTTCAGTTCTACCAGCCGTTCCAGAATCTGTTCGTCGGTCAGGTCGGCCGGCCAGCCGTAGGCCGCGGCCACGGCGGCATCCAGATCATCGTGAATCTGCTTCAGGACCGACACCAGCCCCTGTTCGTGAATCGTCCGTTCCTTCGCGGTCAGTTCCTCACCCGAGCGGAGTTTTTCCAGCACGTTGTACATGCCGGTCATCGTCAGCTTCGGGTGCTGTGCCTGCTGCCGCTTGCGGTGGGCATCCAGCTGTTCGCCCAGTTCGCGGATGCGGTCCCTGGTGGCTTCATCGGGATCCGGAAAGGGGAAGGGGTCGAAACAGGGGCCGTTCTGATATCGTGGCCGATCTTCAAGCCGGCCGCCTGTCGCCATTGCCCAGACGACACTTATTCGAGACGACAGGACGGCGAGAACATCGGCATCGGCTGAAGCGATGGACGTAACGGAACCGTCTACAAGATTCTCTGGCCAAGCAAGAAACTGAAAGGTGCGGTGCTTTGACACTTCACTGGTGACGATGTATCGCTGCAAGCCTGTGTTGGCCGTTCGAAGCTCCGGGCGAGGTCGGCCAAACAGCCACCACTTTTCCCGGAATGTCTTATCACGATTCTGCTGTCGCTCTGGTAGTACGTAGTTGATTAAGTGTTGCACCAACCCTGGTGCTGCATGTGTCGCTTCTTCTAATTGGTGTGGGTAGAAGTCAATGACGTATCGGGGTTGCCTAGTCTTTGTGAGGTCGCTGCCTGTCCAGTAGGCTCGAACAAAATTGGTCGCTCCATCCTCATTTTCCAGCATCCGTTCGCGCTGTGTCTCATCGATCTTGAAGTGCTTTCCAACAAGTTTGCACCCCTGCCAACACAAGCCATCATTCGCAGCCAGTGGATGCGTTTCCGTTAGAGACACCCCGGTTCGCAATTGGGAGTTTATGGCCCCAGTTTTCGATTTCAGTTCGATTTGTGCTGCCTCATCGCCTGTCGTTTGCTCACGAAGCACAATGGCGCAAACGCCACTGTCAGCGCCCGATGCGAGCGTCGTCATTGAAATCCGAACGGCGGCACCGAGTGCAGTGTCTACCCACGGGTGGTCTGGAACGGCATACGCGAGATGGACTCTTCCAGGACTTAGCCATCTGTCGATAACGCGGCGGCTGTAGGTCTGGGTGATGCTGTTCGTGGTAATAAAGCCACAACGAATGCAGCTTCTCAGCGAGGTCAATTCAGCTGCCCGATGCCACCAATACATCACATAATCAACTGATTCCGGGACATCGGGAAATGCGCTGCGCAGCGCATCGACGTAGTGGCTTCCAAGCGCAAATCTCATCCGCTTATTCCCAACGAACGGCGGGTTACTCACGATGTAATCGGCGGCCGGCCAGTCGGCCTGGCGGGGATTGAGGTACCGCACTTCTTCTGCGCGGGCGGTTTCGTCGGGCACTTCTTCCCCGGTCACCGGGTGCGGCTTTGTGGTGCGGCCATCCCAGCGGGTGACGGGCTGGCCGGCTTCATCCAGCACGGGTTCGATAGCGTCCCAGGCCAGCACGGCATCCCGGCATTCGATATTGTGGAACTTGCGGATGATGGGTTCGTTCAGCGGTTCGTTGCCCCGGCTGCGGAAGTGCCACTGCAGGTAACCGATCCACAGCACCAGATCGGCAATGGCGGCGGCGCGGGGGTTGACTTCCAGCCCGAGGAACTGGTGCGGATCGACGGCAATCAGCACGGTCTGCCGGTCCCCCAGTTCTTTCAGCCGCAGCAGCACTTCACCTTCCAGCCGCTTCATCAGTTCCAGGGCCACGTACAGAAAGTTCCCGCTGCCGCAGGCGGGATCCAGCACGCGGGTTTCGCACAACTGCCGGTGGAACTGCCGCACGGCCTGCCGGGCTTCCTTGAGTTTGCCGTCTTCGGCCAGGGAAGCGGCGGTGGCCCGCACGGCATCCCACTGTTCCCGCAGCGGTTCGATGAGGGTGGGCATCACCAGCCGTTCGACATAGGCCCGCGGCGTGTAGTGTGCCCCCAGCTTGTGCCGTTCCACGGGATCGAGGGCCCGTTCCAGCAGCGTGCCGAAGATGGCCGGTTCCACTTCCTGCCACTGGGCTTCGGCTGCTTCGGTCAGCAGCTGCAGCTGGTCGGCATTGAGGGGCAGGGCGGTCTGGTCTTCAAACAGTCCCCCGTTGAACCGCTTGAGGTGCGCCCGGATGCCGGATGAGAAGCCGCCGGCATCCATCTTCTGCCACAGGTCTTCCAGCATGGGCACGAAGTGTTCCACGTTGCCGCTGCAGTCCTGCAGGAAGCGGGTGAAGCTGTCCTTCGGGAAGCCGCCCACTTCCACGTCTTCGGCGAACATGGTGAACAGGCACCGCATCAGGAAGCCGGCCACGTCCTGGGGGCTGTGCTGGCCTTCCAGCTGTTTGGCCAGCTTCGCCAGCCTGTCGGCCAGTTCGCGGGTGACGCGGGCCGAACGGCGGGAGGGATCGAGCGAATGGGGATCCTGCCAGATGGCCCGCAGCGTCTGCTGTACTTCGGGATCGGCCAGCTGTTCCAGCTTCAGGCGGTAATGCTGCGGATCGGGGAAGGGAACGTAATTCTTGCCGGACTGGGTGAAATCGGCGTACAGATCGAAGCAGTGGCCGACATCGCACACGATGAGAAATGGCGGCCATTCTTCCGGTAC
>JAGQPV010000472.1 GCA_020426545.1 Planctomycetaceae bacterium | reverse complement strand
TGCCCTCTGCCGTCCGGCAGGCGGTCTCTTCCCTGCTTTTGCGATTGCGGTCGCGGGCAGCGGCGGCCGGCATCTGTCCCCGCGAGGCCGGCCCTCGAAGAATCTCGCACCCGGGATTCAGCGGAAGGACCCACCTGGCAGGCTTAGCCGAGGTGCCCGATCCCCGTGGCACAGCGAGTGCTCCCGCAGGGCGCTGCCTGATTTGAATTCCTGTCAGGGCGCATCTGGCTGGAGTGCGACCTATGTTCTATACTCTACGCAGACCTCCACTTCCCGGAGCGGGCAGTTTGGAGGCAGCCAGAATGGAAGTGGCCGCCAGACACACGTTTTCCTCAGGCGGTACGTGTGTATCCACCAGGCAGTCACCCTGTTGGGAAAAACTGGCAGAGAGATGCGGCAGAGCAGCAGGCAGGGAGTTCCCGGGACAGACGACTCGGGCCATCACCAGGAATTCCCGGTTTCACGGCTGACTCCGCACAGCGGGACCGCTTGAGCACTGGCTTCACTCGAGACGACAGACCGGGGAAGCCTGGCAGGACAGCCAGAGTTGCCCCACGAATACCGAGGATTCAATGAGTACAGCAGCGACTGGGTGTGCCGTTCGGCTGATGTTGGGAGTTCTGGTGCTGGCGTCCGTCACCGAGGTGGCGTCCGCACAGACACGTCCGACACGATCACAGCCGGCGGCGGGGACGCAGCCGAATCGGGCAGCCGCCTCGCGGAGACCCGGCCAGAACGGCCCGGCGAAAGTCAGTCCACGAATTGAGCGTGCCGTCCGTGAGGCGGAGCAGGCCTATCAGCGGGGCGATTACAAGTACACTCTGGAACTGGTGGCCAGTGTACTGCGGGAGATCCCGGAGCATCATGGAGCCATGTATCTGCGGGCCAGTGCCCGGGTCGAACTGGGCAATGTTGAGCAGGATGCGGACCTCGTCCGCCAGGGGGTGCTCGATGCACGGGAAGCGATCCGGCTGGAGAGCAGCCGCTCGCCGATCTATTTCCTGCCCTATCTGTTCGGCATGACCCAGCTGGCAGCCATTGAAGAGCGGGACGAACACGCGGAAGTCTCTCTGCAGATTGCCGACCATGTTCTCAAACGTCCGCGGCTGACACCTGCGGACCGGGCCAATCTGCTGTATCAGCGGGCCACCGCCAACATGCAGCTGCGGCGGTACGATGACGCGGAAGCCAACTTCGAACAGTCACTCAAGGCTGATCCCAAACATCTGGGCTCTGCACTGGGCCTGGCCGAGTCGCAGGCCGAAGGCGGGCACAGGGAACGGGCCCTGTCCAGTTTTTCGCGTGCCGTACGCGATTTTCCCCAGTCTCCGCTGGCCTGGAACAACCGGGGCATGTACCGCCAGAAACTGGGCGATCTCGCCGGAGCCACGGCCGATTTCACCAAAGCAGTCGAAGTCCAGCCGACCTATTTCGTCGCCCTCACCAATCGCGGTTTTACCCGCCTCGAAGCCGGTGACCCGGAACAGGCTGAACAGGATTTTACCGCGTCGCTCAGAATTCGCCCGGACCAGTCGGACGTATTCAGCCTGCGGGGCACTTCCCGGCTGCGGCAGGGCAAAGTGAATGCGGCTGTGGAGGATTTCCGCGAAGTCATCCGCCTCGACGCCACGAACGCCATCGCACAGGCTGATCTCGCCTTCGCCCTGTTCTATTCGCAGGATTACCCGGCGGCTCTGCAGCAGTTCAACGTGGCGGCCCGTATTGATCCCGATCTGCGGTATCTGGCACCCTGGCAGCTGCTGACACAGCTGTACCTCGGCCAGGCCATTGCGGATTCAGATGCTGTGCAGCAGGCTCTCAGCCTGCCGGTCGACAAACGGGACTGGATTCATGACCTGCTGGTCTGGCTGGGTGGCGGGCTGTCAAACGAGGAGCTGATCGCGACGGTCAGCCGACAGACGAAGCAGATCGAACAGGCCCAGCTGTGCGAAGCCCACTTCTTCATTGGCATGAAGCTGCTGCACTCCAGCCGGCGGGAGGAGGCCATCAGCCACTTCCGCAATGCGGTCGCGACGGATATCAATCATCTGTCGGCCTGGCGGGGCGCGTGGCTGGCCCTGCGTCGGCTGGAGAACTGATTCCACCACCGAGGACAGTGGCATCAGTTCAGGCCCGCTGCATTCCGCAGCGGGCTGGCGGGCAAGGTCATCAGCAGATGTGCAGGCGGGAAGGTGCCGGCATCCGGCCAATTTCCGAGATCATGGCCGGAAGCGGAAATTGAGACGGCAGACTGTCTTGACATCAGAAATCAGATGCTTACATTGTGTCTTCGCAACGCGGCCCCATCGTCTAGTCAGGTCCAGGACACCGGACTTTCGATCCGGTAACGGGGGTTCAAATCCCCCTGGGGTCACTTGATTGTGCTGCCGGTTTCTGCCAGAGAACGAGCGAACGCTCTGCTTCCTGGCAGGAGCAGGTCAGCCGGCTGAAGGTTCCGCATTTTCTGTGGAGCCATCAGTGACTGCCGCAGTTTTCTGCGGTTGTTGAATTCTCGCCAGCCCGGGGTGTTCTCATCCCGGGCTTGCTCATGCGCTATGCAGGACTGCTGACGATGGCGAAATCGCAGCCCCTGTGCAGCCTCGTGGCTGCCGCAACCCGCTCTGATGATGTGACGGACCCATGTATCGCCAGCCCGACCTCGGTTGGTTACTGGACGGAGATGTCTTCATGGAAGCTGCTGAAGGATGGCGGGCCCTGTTTGAGAACTGGCCGGAAGCGGTGGAGCGAAAAGGACTGCTCGTGACCCGCTACCAGGAGACCATTCCCTTCGTGGGTTTTCTGATTTCCGCCGGGCTGGTGCTGCTGGAACGGGACAAGCCCGACACGGTGGGCGCGCGGAAGGTCATGCTGTCCTACGACCAGATCGCGGCTGTCAAACTGACCAGCCCGATGGAACTGGCCCGCTTCCAGGTGATGGGCTTCCAGGCTCCCTACTGAGGGCCTGCCTGGAAACCTGTCTTGCCCCGTCCGGTCTGCTGACACACCCGCTGTGTGTCGGGCGCAGGCTCGCCGCGTACAGGCTATCTGTTCCGCAGGTGCTGCAGTCGGCGGAAGATCTCCGGAAAGTGCCGTGCATTCTGCCGCACGACCAGCAGAGGGCCAGCAGCGCTGATGCTGCCGCCAGTACCATCGATATCTTCCCACACGCCGGTGGCTCCCTTGACGTCCTGGATCCGGTCGATCAGCCGGGGAGCCGTGAATCCCCGCTGCAGCAGGTCCCGGACGGGGAAGATCGCGGTGTGCAGCCGCTCGTACGCGGCGATGTCGGTAGTAATCCGCAGCACGCCGTGTTCGTTGAGCCAGGTCATGTCCTCTGGCTCCAGCATGGCGTCCAGCGCCTCGGCGATGGTCAGGTTGTTCAGCGGGGGAACAGTCACTTCCTCCACCGACAGCCCTTCCTCCTCCAGCGCGATGTCATCCACCACGACCGAGATCTGGTGTTCCTGCAGCAGTTGAATGAACTTCTGCAGCTGTCCTTCCCCGCCTGAAAAACTGATCCGTTTCCGCAGCAGCTGGTCCAGCCGGACAGCAGCCGGGCCGTGGTCCAGACGGAAGTACTGGTTGTCCTCTTTCGTGGCCACCGCCTTGCGGAGGACCGTGAGAAGCGTACTGATTTCGTGGGTTACCCTGCGGTTCTGCTGGATCACAACCAGCCCGCCAATGTGGCGGATTAGCCCATCCGTTCCATCAAGTTCTCCCCACATGCCGGAAGTGGCGGACGGAATCAGATCGACTGCCTTGGCCAGGCTCATCCAGCTTGTGCCACGGGGGCCACGCAAATCAAAGGCTGAGATGGCAACGGTGTCATATGAAGCAGTGGGGTAGCTGGTCAGCGACAGAATGCCGCCGTGGACAATGAACTCAATGCCCAGTGGATCCAGGGCTGCTTTCAGTACATATCGCAGAGGAATCTGGTACAGGCGGAGCGGTTTGAGCGGTTCATCCGGGGCCAGCCCTTCTTCAGCCAGGGCATTGCGGTCCACGTGAACGGGAATCTGCCACTGCTCGTGCAGTACCTTCGGCAGGTGGTCCAGCTGCAGCCCCTGCCAGTTGACAGTTACCGGGCGGTCCAGCTGCTCCTCGAGGGCGCGGTCCCGCGCATCGGCTGAGATGGCAGTGCCCGTTTTGAGGGCCACCCGCAGGCAGTCCAGCAGCTGTTCGACGCGGCGGTGGGCAGGCAGCGGCAATCGCGCGGTGAGCCGTTCATTCTTCACCGTGACCCAGTTCTCCGGGGCGGCTTCCTGTGGCTGAGGTGTGGTCAGCAGCTCCTGCCCGCCCTGGTTGCCATAGGGGAACAGCCAGCTTTCCAGTTCGCGAACGGTCTGCGACAGCAGGGTATCACGCAGGCCCGCCTCCAGCAGATCGGCCACCGGGTAGGAGCGGATGGTCCGGATGTCGGATTCCGCAATCATTGTGGTAACCAGCAGGCCGCCGGGAACGCGAACGGCGGCCAGACCGATTTCTTCCAGCAGCAGGTCGAGAGCGGCACCCAGTGGTGCCCGTCGCAGGTCGGCAGACAAGGGCTCGTCCTCAGCGATGCCCTCTTCCTCGGAAGCAGTGATATCGAGTGCGATGGGAAGGCTGTGCTGTCTGCCGAGATCGCTCAGCAGTTCATTCAGCGGAGTTCTCTTCAGCTGCAGATCCACCCGGCGGTTGAGGATCTCGTCGACTTCCGCCGGCGTGAGCACCCTGCCTTTTGTCGCGGGAGACAGCACGTGAATCTGGCGCGGCTGGTCTGGTTCAGCGGCTGGCACAGCAGCTGGAGTCAGTACGGTGGCCAGCAGAAAGCAAGCGAGAATTCTCTGCATGAGGGGAGCTTCCTGCATTTCGGGCTGCGGAATGGCGAGCGTTCCCGGTTCAGTCTGCCGCTGCTGTCCGCGAA
>JAGQPV010000471.1 GCA_020426545.1 Planctomycetaceae bacterium | reverse complement strand
GATCGGATTCAGGAAATCCTGTTCCGAACACGACGGGGACTGGTTTACCGTGGGCTGTTTACTGTCAGAGGGCAGACCGTTTACCTGCTCCACACTCGTGGCCCGGGACAGAATGACCTCAGTCCGCAGGAGCTGTCGCTCCCGCCAGAAGAGAAGTCCGAGGGCGGGACACCGGGAGAATAATCATTCGCGCGCGTCTGGCCGACAGTAGCCCGGAGGCAATTCAGCAGCATCTGCCATCATGCTGACGATTACCTGTGGGTCATTCGCGGACTGCGGCTGCGACCAATCACCAGGTAGATCAATGCGCCCACGATCTGCGTGAACACAATCACCAGCACCCACACGATCCGCATTGTGTCATCCAGTGCCGGGTTGCGGATAGCGTCCACCAGTGCCCAGACCCAGATGACAACCGCGGCGAGCGCCAGCAGTCCGGCGATCAGCATGAACAGCCCGCCGCCCCACAATGCGACTTCGGGCATCGCATTCTGAGCGAAGATATTGAGTGTCGGCAGGATGGAATTCAGCATGGTCATGGTGTCTCCCCCAGAAATTGCAGCCGCTGATGCAGGCGATCAGGTGCGATCACCGCAGCGGCACTGAGAATGTTTCTACACCACCTACTGTGCCGGCGGAACGATTTCCGGCCAATGGGGGAGAAGCGGTGCAGCGGGGGTAGGGGCCAGCACCAGAGGCATTCAGGCTGAGCCTTCAGGGGCGATTTCCGGGTGCTTTCAGCCGGAGTTCAGCTGCAGGCTGACCAGCCCCCGGCGGGAAACGGCCTGCACGATATCCTTCAGTACCGCCTCGCGGATGTGCTGCACGACATCCGGGGCGTTGCACAGGACCCGCAGCACTTTCGCCGCTGATTCCGCATCGCCGGTGGAGCAGAATGTGCCATCGTATCCGCTCAGGGCATTGATCTCTTGGCATAGTTCGCCGGTCAGGTTGTGCTGCTGGAGCGCCGCAATCAGCCCGACCCGCACCTCCTGATCATCATCATGAATGAGGGAAGTCCGGAAAAAAACGATCGCCTCATCGAGCCGGCCCAGATCGACCTGCAACTCGGCACACAGCCGGAAGAACGTCGCCCGCCAGCACATAAGCGTTCGCTGCTCGTCTTCCGTCTGGCCTTTCACCTGCTCCGCCCGGTCCGCAAGGTCCAGCACCGCGGCACAGCTTTCCGCCTGAGTCTGCGGATCCTCCATGTCCCGCCACAGGCGGTCCTGCAGCATCATAAACTCATCCCAGAGGAACTGAATGCCGGACGTCATGAATTCACATCAGTCCCGTAGGTCAGGCTGTGCCTGACGGATCTCTTTGTTGCTATCTGAGCTGCCAGCTGCTCTTCAGACGGAGATTGTACCGGTCAGCCAACCTCGCAGGAATTCTTCCAGCGACGACGCCAGCACGTTTATTTCATTTGTAATGGAATCCCAGCACACGACACGAGGTTTACAGTTCCTGTCTTTCTCCAGGGAGAAACCAAACAGGTTGCCATCGGTGCCAGCATCAGCAAATACCAGAAGATTCATGAAATCGCACTTATAAACCCCCTGCTTCATTTCATCTCGATAGAATTCATTCCGTTCAATGAGTTCTTCCACAGTCCAGAGAAGCCACATATTCTCAAACCATTCGCCCCCATCAATCGACATCATGTCCATCACGCCATCGGTCTCACTTAACAGTGACCGCAGGCTGTCCGGAAGTCTCACATTCAGACGCAACTCAGCGGTATTAATTACTGAATCGGTAGCGGCATCGTAGAACGCTGGTCTCGCACGGACACCTGGGCTCCTGCGACGCTCCTGGTAGATATTGCCAATGAATTTACCCCAGTTCATTATCAAATCGCCCCGCTGCTACCAGATGGTAATACCAGAGAGTGCCACTCAATCATCGCGTGGCCTGTGTTCTGAACGGGCATTCTACGGACCACTCTGAATCGGCCCTGCAGCCCTGCCTCTGCGTTTCTCTGCGTCCTCAGCGGTGAACCTCTTGCTTCCACAAGATAAGTCAGGCACAGCCTGACCTACAGGAATAGAGCTGTCGATTCAGCACAACAGACACTGGATAGACCGCCCTCGACACATTACTCAGCCAGGTACAGCCTGACCCGCCAGGAGAAGCCCTGGACCGAAAGAATTCACCAATGAACCGCACGGCCTCCATCGACCGGCAGACCGCCGAAACGCAGATTCGTCTGGCACTTGACCTCGACGGCACCGGCACCACGCAGATCAGCACGGGCGTGGGCTTTCTCGACCACATGCTCACCCTGCTGGCGAAACACTCGATGATCGACCTGACGGTGGAAGCCACCGGCGATCTGGAAGTTGATCAGCACCACACCGTGGAGGATGTGGGAATCTGCTTCGGCCAGGCACTGAAGAAGGCCGTGGGCGACAAGTCCGGCATCCGCCGTTACGGCAGCATGACATTGCCCATGGAAGAAACGCTGGTGACTTCCGCGGTGGATCTCAGCGGGCGGATGTGGCTGGTATGGAATGTGGAAATTCCCACCGAGAAAATCGGCCAGTTTGATGCGGAACTGGTCCGCGAGTTCTGGCAGTCGGTCTCTTCCAACGCGCTGATGAATCTGCACGTCGTGCTGCACCACGGCAGCAACAGCCATCACATCGCCGAAGCCGTGTTCAAAGCCACCGGCCGGGCACTGCGGGCGGCTGTGGAAACCGACCCGCGGCAGACGGGCATTCCATCCACCAAAGGCTCGCTGTAAAACCGTGAAACCGCAGGCAGGAACTCTCATGCCCGCAGCACGTCACTCATCAGGCGACATATCTCGCCCGGAAGTCAGCCGGACATGGTCGCCTGCTGTCCGGTTCTGCGGGCTGGTCCTGCTGCTGTTGCTGGCACTGGGACTGTTCGCCGGCGGCTTCGCGCTGACGTTATGGGGCATGGGACACGTCTGGGGAGCCCTTTTTATTGCCAGCGGCCTGAAGTACATGGCGCTGGTCTGCGTCGCGGGCCTGCTGCTGATGGGTCCGGGACTGATGCTGCTGATCTGGGTGGCAGTGGCCTGGTGGCTGCGATTCTACGGGGAGTGAATCAGCCAGTCATCGTAGTGCGAACGTGAAAGGCATGCCACGCCGTTATTCGCTCACGTGCCGGCCACAAAGGCCACATAGTAGAACCACAGGCCGGTGACCGACGTCAGCGTGATATCAATCGTCGACAGCCAGCCCAGCGTCTTGTGCAGCCGGCTGTGTTCCCCCGGCTGCGGCGGAGAGGGGAACCGCTTCAGTGCCAGCCACAAAGTGGCAATCCAGAACAGCGGCGTGCTGATGGCGAAGATCAGGTGAATCCGCAGCACGGTTCGCACGTGGTCCAGGGCTTCGCCGGTCAGTCGCGGACTGTCGGCATCGCGGTTGACCACATTTTCCCAGCCACCATGCACCAGCTGCAGATCGATTTCAAAGGCCGCCACGGTGATCAGCAGGACAATTCCCAGCCCCACCTGCAGATTCCGGTGCCGGGTAAACTGTCCCCGAAACTTGACCGACCAGATACTGTAGCCCAGGATGGGAACCACCAGCACCAGGGCGCACACCACCACATCCAGCATCAGCGAGGCATTGTACCCGAGAAAGCCGTGCGACATGGGGCTGTGCTCTTCGTCTGCTCAAACGGGGTGCGGGAATGTGACCGGTGTGGTTCGCGTGCCGGCCTGAGACGCGTTCAGCGGGTTGACTGCTGCGGTGGAGAAGGTAGCAGAATGGAGGCACCCGGCCAATAGCCGGGAACCGGCATCGTGCGGCTGCACTGCCCGTCACCGGCAACCAGCAGCCGCCCGGGTCGAGGGTCGGAACCTCCTGCCTGATCTCCGCTGTACCGTTTCAACTGTTCCTGGAATCTTCTGCCCGGAAGGGCTGTGGAATGCTTCGTCTGTTCACCGAAGAGCGAAGCCGCCGCAGAATCCTGTGGAGGGATCTGCTGTCGCTCTGCGGCTGGGGCACACTTTCCGGATTAGCCGGTTCGCTCGTCCCGCCTGTTAATGGGGAGGAAGAACAGGCCTCCTCGGCGGCACCCGGCTTCGGCCGGGCGAAATCGGTCATTGTCGTCTTCACCAGCGGCGGACAGAGCCAGCACGAAACCTGGGATCCCAAGCCGCTGGCGCCGGAACAGATTCGGGGCCAGTTCGGTTCCATTCGCAGCCGGGTGCCGGGCCTGCTGCTGGGCGAGCACATGCCCCGGATTGCACAGGTCACCGACCGGCTGACTGTCATTCGCAGCATGTCGCACGAGGATCTGGACCACGGCTCGGCCGTCTATCTGATGTTCACGGGCCAGTACCACGCCCGCAAATCCTCCAACCCGCCGGCCAGCCCGCTGGACCTGCCCTGTTACAGTTCGGTCTATCGGCGGCTGCGGCCCCGCTCGCCGTTTGTGTACCCGGCGATGCACGTCAACGGGCCGGCCCTCACTCCCCGCTTCGCCGGTGCCGGCCAGTTCGGTGGCCTGCTGGGGCGGGATCTTGATCCGTTCGTTGTGGGCGATGTCACCGCCGAAGACGAAGTCATTCCCGAACTGCGGCCGTTGGAGGAACTGCCTTCCGTGCGGCTGCACAGACGGCAGACACTGCTGCAGTCGATCGAAAATGCTCAGCGATCATTCGCACAGAACAGTCGCATGGGCGACATGCAGACGCTGTACCGGCAGGCGTTTGAAATGCTCGACCGGCCCGCCACCCGGCATGCGTTTGATTTATCCCGCGAGCCGGAACCGCTGCGGAACCGCTATGGCCGCAACCGTTCGGGACAGGCCTGTCTGCTGGCCCGCCGGCTGGTGGCCTGACCGGTGCTACAGGTACGACCGGTGTTGATGGTGATGGTGGTGCGGGCGGGAACGGGGGTGCCGGTGGAGACGGCGGCGCCGGTG
>JAGQPV010000470.1 GCA_020426545.1 Planctomycetaceae bacterium | reverse complement strand
GACGACGACGGGGACGGTGAAGACGCTGAAGGACAGCTGTTCCGTCTGCCGGAGTCCGGCCGGGCTATCACCAAGGGCAGTTTTACCGCCTGGACAATTCCTGAAGATCCCGAACCCAAGGACTCCTACCTGATCGTGATTCAGATTCGGCTGCCCGAAGGGACCCGCCGTTACCGGGCCTCCGACCTGAGCGGTTTCATCAAAGGGACAGACGGTTTCACGCAGGCCATTCCCTGGGACCGCTTCTACCCCACGAACGCGATTGTGCTGCGGGGATCGACCATGCGTCCGATCAATGCCCGCAGTTATCTGCCCATTAAAGACGGGGTCGCCCAGCTGGCAATCAAGGTCCTGCCGCCGAACTATGAGGAAGCCAGAAAACGGGGCATTACCACCGTGCAGGATACGATCATGATCCAGTCCCGCCGACTCGCGGAAAAGCAGACGCTCAGTATCGAGTTCTGAGCGTGCCCCGGACCGTCGCGCGGCCTGTCGGTTCACTGACGTTTCGTGTTCCGGGAACAGTCACCCGGCCGACGGGTTCGCTGTTCTCGGTCGGGCCGCTTCCCGGCTGATCAGCCGATTTCCGGGCAATCGGACCGACCACCCTGGCTTCAGGCACCGGCAATGCAAAGTCCGCCGACGCCGGGCGGATGATCTCCGCCGGATGCTGTCGGAACCGGTTCACCGCGCGATCCGTGGAATTCTCCAGCCCGTTGATCAGCGTTTCATCCAGCAGCTGCATCACCAGCCGCTGCCCGGTGCGGTATCCTTCCCGAAATCCCCACTGCGCCCGATCGACTCCCCGGTTAATCGGCCCCTGGCCCGGGATCTGATCACGCCCCACCAGCGTACCGGCCCGTTCACCGGCTTCCGTGCCCCGACCCTGAACCCAGTCGATCAGTGACAGGGCCCGCTCGATATTGCCCAGCGAGGTCGGGCTGTAATCCGCAATGGCCAGCAGCGACAAATCCAGCACTCCCGCGGTACCGGAGATCCAGTCGGCACTGCGACTGCGAACCCATTCTTCCGACCGGTCCACGGCGGTTGTCAGTGGCCGGCGCACCGGCGACAGAGGAAACAGCACATCATCGAACAGTCTGGTGACATTGATGTCACCCACCGTGACCAGGTTGTAGGCGAGGTTATTCAGGTCCAGCGGGCTGTCGGGACGGTTGACGGTGACGGGCAGCAGGGGAGACACCGGTCGCGGCGAGTAACGCAGCGGATGCCACGCCGCCAGATCGACCTCATCCCAGTAGACCGGTCGCTCGGCTGTCGATGTGTCGGGTTCTGTACGATACAGCCGGCGCAGGGCCCGTCCGTCGAAATGTTCCGGATCGGCGGGAATACCGGCCATTTCAAGAATCGTGGGTGTCAGGTCAGCCAGCCGGCAGTATTCCAGCAGCTGTGCCCCCTGACGAATGTTCGGCCCGCTGACGAATAAGGTGGCCTGCATGGCATCGCGAAACGGATAGCCGTGCATCGTTCCGGGCGATCCATGGCCACCGAAGTACCATCCGCGCCTCGCCGTCACCACCAGATCGGGTGCATATTCCTCCGCCCGGAATCTCAACTCTTCATCCCACAGCATGTGCCGGGTCAGGGCGACGACGCTGTCGGGGTATTCTGTTTCCGCGGTCAGCTCGAGCCATTCGAGTTCACCGTGAAATCTGGCGAGCAGCTGCGCCGGATACAGCGCCAGCAGTCCGAGAGGATCGACCTGCGGCTGTGGCACCGGCTGCCAGTCAACGGTTCCGTCTTCCCGGGGAGTCAGCGAGGTGACCACCTGGTAGCGGTATTCCCAGCGGTTGACGGCGTTCCGTCGGCGGGTGACCACCGCTGCACCACGGTCCGCCGTGGAAATCAGCATCTGATCGTCGGCGAGCCGCAGCAGGACCAGATCAATCGGGTGCGCCAGGCTGCCATCCTGCTGTTCGGCCTGCACCCGGGACAGCTGCTCAACCAGATTGACAGGTGGTCGATCGGGACGAACCGCATACCGGAACATCGTGGCCGGCTGCGTCGGCCCCTGCCACTGACCGGAATGAAAGTGGCCACGCGGCAGGAAGATTCTGGCGGCTCCGTCGGAATCTCCATCCATGAACACAAATGCCGAAGCGGGATCTTCCGGGTGCCGGTTCCATTGCCGATGCTGTCTGACAGACATTCCCAGCCCGCCACCAGTCCACTGTCCCTGCGGAGTAATTTCCCGGGGCCGGAAGAAGACGTCACTGGCGAGGTCAAAATTCGACAGATGCTGGCTTCTGCCCCCGTGATGGCCATGATCGCTGACCAGCATCAGATAGGTCTGGTTGAGTCGTCCCGTGGCTTCCAGTTCCCGCACCACACGTCCAATCAGCCGGTCGGCCTGAGCGATGGTGCGGCGGGTCACCCCGAACTGCCCGCGATTCAGCTTGTGACTGACGGAATCGGTCTCCGGCAGCCAGATCACCGTGACCGGGGACTTCCGGGGCAGCAGGTGAGACACCGCATAATGGGCATTCGCATCATCGATGTGCTGCCATGCCTCGTGCGACTGAAAGTAGGGGGCCGAACGCACCATGCTGCGGGTCCACAGCAGCGGTGGTACGTCGGTCATCAGCGGCAATACCCCCGTGGCCCAGTCGCTGCCGTTGCGGCGCAGGTGGGCGTACACGGGGTCAATCTCCGAGACATGCGTCTGCGACCACTGTTCACTGGCTTCATGCCCCCGGGCCATCGAGATTGTGCCACGGCGGGCGTTATGCATCAGCCGGTCGAAGCCCTGCGGAGACAGCACACGCGAGCTGCGACTGGGTCCCAGCGGTTCGAGGTAACTCTCGGAACGCAGGGTTCTGCGGCTGAACCGTACCTGCCCTTTCAGCCCGTGCCGGTCGGAAAAACAGCCGGTCCACATGGTGCCGTTGGAGGTGATTGTATCCGACGGGAAGCCCGTGAAGGCCGCGGCGGGCCAGGTTCCACCTTCCACAAACAGCCGGCTGATATGGGGCAGATGCCCCAGTGCAGCCATTTCGTGAATGATGTCCGGACGCAGGCCATCCATATAGAACACGACCACCGAGCAGCCCGGCAGGGGACGCCCTTCTGCCGCCGTCGCCGGAATGACGGTTTCGCGACGCACTGGCTGTTCCGCGGGGACCCGGCTGATCTGTACGTGAAAGCTGCCACTGTTGTCCGTCGGGTCGTCATCATTGAGCGACAGCCACAGCATGCCGCTGCGTTTCGCAGTCCAGCTTTTGTGGCGGCCGACGGGAAAGACCGGTCCGTCATCCACTCGCCCGATGATTCCATAGCAGGGGGCTGGCCCGCTGCCGGCTGCAGGAAGCGGGAACCGGGCGTCCAGCACATCATCACCGAACAGATAGGTTCCTTCCGGCCCGGCTTCGACTTCCAGATCCCGATGCAGCAGAGACCGGCTGCGGACGGTGACCGTGCCGCGGGCAATGACCGATACGGACTGCCCGGCTTCGACCCGAAACCCCGTCGCCACCCAGCCCGCAGTCGAGGGCAGCTGCAGAATGTGGGCTTCTGTTCCGTCTGCCGCATGCCCCTGATCGACCGGCAGCGATTCGACAGAAAGCACCTCCCCGCGACAACCGACCAGGACCAGCAGCACCAGGCCCAGGACAAGCTGCGCACCGCAGCTGCGGCCCCCCGGGCAGTCTGCTGCCCGAAGAGAACTTGCCTGGCCACTGCGATCAGAATTCCTGCCTGGCAAGAGCGGTCTCCATCACTGCGGTGCGGTCGGGCGGCGGTTTCAGGGGGCCTGCAGGAGCT
Source organism: Planctomycetaceae bacterium (assembly GCA_020426545.1). GTDB lineage: Bacteria > Planctomycetota > Planctomycetia > Planctomycetales > Planctomycetaceae > JAGQPV01. The sequence goes on along the minus strand of JAGQPV010000470.1, from coordinate 1,152 downwards.
GCGTCATCAATCAATGAGCTTCCTGCTCAACAGCGAAGACCAGCGGCCCCGTCCGGCAGGCGGTCCCTTCACCGGGTTTCTTTCCTTCGGGGCGGAAAGAGCCTGGAAAATTCCTGCCGGTTTTCGCGGAACACGTGGCAGCTGTCTGCCGAGCCGGCAGTGCCCAGCCTGTCCTCGTCTGAGAGAAGCCCGGAATGAACCGAAAGTCTGAGCGCAGCCTGAATGCGTCCGCTGCAGTCGTTCATTCCTGCGGAGAATGGCTGACGGGACGCTCTGGCTGCAGGCCGGTGCAGCGGAACATGCTGCAGTCGATCCTGGTGGTAGAATCGTCAGAACCAGCACAGGTGCGACAGCCATTTCAGCGGCACCCGGCGGACGACTCCCGCGAAGCGGAGCGGTTCTGCGGATTCAGCAGGGCTGGCAGAACAGGCAGTCTGCGGTCACCCTGACACCTGCAGAGACCATCCTGCCAGATGGTCTGTCCCGTGGAACGGACCGGCGGAGGCCAGTACGCAGGCTGGAGACGGCGGTGGCAACATCGCCGGATTCAGGCGGCCGAACTGCGGGACGGACGCGACTCGGCTTCCGGCAGAAGCTGCTGGTGGCCGGCCAGCCCCTCGGCGAGATTTTCCAGCAGCTGCCGCAGGTGATTGACGTCGTCCCCGGGCAGTACGGAAAGCAGCTTCCGCATCCGCGGTGCATGCACGGCTTCCACCTGCTCCAGCAGATCGCGGCCTTCCGCAGTCAGCATCAGCACCCGTTTGCGGCGGTCGGCATTGGAACGCAGGCGGTACAGCAGCCCGTCGCTTCGCATCCGTTCCACCAGCGTACTCACGCTGGATTCCGACTGCTGCAGCGCATCGGCCAGTTCTGACTGAGAACATCCGGCCTGCGACGATTCATGCAGTACCTGCATCACCGTCAGTCGAATTTCATTCAGGCCGGAATCGGCCAGCCCCTGGTTGAGAATGCTGCGAATCCGCTGTGCAATACGCAGCAGCCCGGAAACCACCGCCATCTCGGGACCAGCCTGGTTCTGTACCTCTTCTCCGGCGGTGGCGGCGGCGGAGGAATCATGCTGCCTCACCTCGCCGATTGCATTCACCGGGCCGGTTGCAGTCGTGCTGCTGGCGGGGCTGGTACTGGTTCCCG
>JAGQPV010000469.1 GCA_020426545.1 Planctomycetaceae bacterium | reverse complement strand
AGCAGGTGGTGATAGTCCTCGCTGCCCCAGGCATAACGGGAGACGCGGCCGCTGTTCGCGGGTAACTCGGGCGGTGCAGCGGTTTCATACCCGGCGGCCAGCATGACGATACTGCGGACGCCGGGCAGGACGCTTTCCGGGTGCCGGCGGGTGGCGGGATCCCGGCTGAGGTACTCCATCCGCCCGTGGTAGTTCCTGCGGAGCCATTCCAGCAGCCGGGAGAAACCCGTGGGAGTGACAGCCGGCGTGATGCCCGCCAGCACGAAGCCAGATTCTTTCGCCTTGCTGCGGACCAGATTGGCCAGCTCGGTCGCCGTGAGTCCGTCCGTCGGTGGCGTGGGTGAACCGGGGTCCGCGGGTTCCGTCATGACCGGGCGGTTTCCAGTGCGGACAGCTGCTGCTGGCCGACAGAGAGAATGCGGCTGTCGGGCCATTTCTCCAGCGGCGAGTACTGCGGGTGCCGCACCTGGCGGAAGGGATTGTTGGAGCGGGCGTTGTAGCAGCAGATGAAGGCCCAGCGGGGGTGGTCGCTGGTGTTCTGGTCGGAACGGTGCAGCAGGTTGCAGTGGAACAGAATGGCCTGGCCGGGTTCCAGGCTGCAGTGGACGAGTTCCAGCCGCTCGAGGGCCACCTGCACGCGTTCGGGGTCGGCTCCGGTCTGGTCGCCGGTTTTCCCGTGATCGACGCGGCCCATGCGGTGCGAGCCGCGAATCACCTGCAGGCAGCCGTTTTCGGGCGTGGCCCGGTCGATGGCAATCATGCAGCTGGCCAGCTGCGGGAAGGGGCAGCAGTAGTTGTACCAGTACCCGTAATCCTGGTGCCAGGCCCAGGCCCCGCCATCACGGGGCTGCTTCTGAATCAGCTTGTGGTGGTAGTGATAGACTTCATCGTCCAGCACGGCTTCGGCAGCCGCGACGAGGCTTTCCGAGCGGACGATGGCACTGTAGATGTCGTCGGCCAGATCGTTCCGCAGGGCCAGCGCCACCGCTCCGCCTTCCCCGTCGGCCCGGCTTTCGGTTTCCGCCTGCAGAGCCACATCGGCCCGGGCGATTTCGCCCAGCAGGCGGGTTTCCTCGCTGCTCAGCAGGCTGTCGATGACGATGAAGCCGTCTTCGTGAAAGGCGGCGAGCTGAGAACTGGTGAGCTGAAAACCGCTCATGGCTGGAACATCCTGTGCCGGGTCCCGGTCGGAAAGCTGGTGGACAGGCTGGCATTCTAACAGACCGGCAGCGGAGGTTGAGCGAGGCAGCCTACCAGCGGCCGGAAATCTGCTGGTGCTGCTGAATATTCTGCACGCACAGAAAACCGAACAGCATCGCCGGCCAGGTACGCTCCATCCGCAGGAAGTAGAAGGCTACCAGGCCGGAAGCGACAATCGCGATTTTCAGAGCGATCAGCAGGCCGTCCCGCGGGCGGATGAGCGTGCAGACCTGCTCGGAAATGCGTCCGCCATCCAGCGGGATGACGGGCAGCAGGTTGACCAGCCCCCACCACAGGTTGATGAATTCCAGATCGAAGAAGGCGACCCGGGCTTCCAGCGGCAGGTGGACGCCCTTGTATCGCAATGTGCCTTCGACCAGTTTCACTACACCGTACAGCAGGAATCCGGCGCCGGGGCCGGCGAAGGAAATCAGGATGGAGCGGGAAGGTGTGTAGCCTCTGGTGGGCACAAAGCGGGCCACGCCGCCAAAGTGATACAGGAAGACTTCCGGTGGCCACCCGTAGTGTTTCGCCATCAGGGCATGGCCCATCTCGTGGACCAGGATGGAGAAGAACAGTGCCGCCACCCAGATGAAGAACAGGGTGGGCTGCTGGTTGGCCAGGCGGCTCCAGCCGAAAATCACGGCCGCCAGCCAGAACCACGGCGTGACCCGCACCGGGATCCCGAACAGCGGGAAGTAGAGATCGTAGTCGGTGCCCTCGACCTGGCCGAGCATTGGGTGATTCCTCGAAGCGGGCCGGGGGCGGGTTCTGCACAATCCGCGAAACGGGGTCGGGCGGAGCCTGCCGGGAAGACCGCACTGTAGTCCATGGGGACGATGAAAGCAGTGACTGCGGCTGTCCTGCAGAGACTATCCGCCCTTCCCTGCTGACTGCAACCTCTCTGCAACCGCTGCCGGCTGAACAGACGGATGCTCCGGAGAGGCCGGGGACGGGCCGGATGGCGGGTGCGCATTGCTTGCCTTCCGTCGTCGGCAGGCTGTAGGATGTGGGTGCGGCTGGCAGGTCGCACAAGTCCTGTTCGCCAGACCTGTTCTGTCGAGCACTGCGGGGTTACCCCGCGGGAGACGCATTGCGCGGCATTCGATCCGCGAATAATCGGTCAGGACGTCCGTCCTGATCCGATTATTCGGCACAGGAACAGTTGTGCGACCTGTCATCCGCCTGATTCCTGCTGTGGACAGCCTTTCGTACAGCATGACACTGCTGCCGCTCGAAACCCTGTCTCGGGGCCTCCCACTGTAGACCAGACTGCCCGGTCCCGGCCCGATTCACCGGGAACTCTTTCCGACGACCCGCGCTACCACGGATGCCGGCAATATGGGGCTGTTTGATTTTCTCTGGCGTCTGCTGTCGGGTGCCAATCGCGGGGGCCGACGTCCTGCCCGCCGGCCGGTTTCCTCCGGTGCGGCGCGGGCGGCTGGCGGGAACACTCCCAGTGCTGCACACAGTGCTGCCCGGCGTCCCGGTGCCGCGGCGGCTGATGGTTCGGCGGTGGACTCTCCGGCTGGTGACTCTGCGCCTGCTGATCATTCGTTTGTTGATCATTTGGATCCTGCGGCTGCGGCCGCTTCCTTCTCCCGGGATGTGGCGGGGCGACCGGCTGCTGCTCCGGCAGAACCGGGACCGCGACGGCGGCCCGTTCTGGTGCCGCTGCGGTATGACGGGCACCGGTCCGGCAAACGGCAGAAGAATGCCGAGGAAGTCGACCGGCTGCCTTACCGGTTTGCGCAGCAGGGCGTGCGGTATGGCGGGTATCTGGATCTGTCGGACGATGCGGACGTGGGCCGGCTGGAGCAGCTGGGCCTGCCGATTCTGCACACGCCCGAACAGATCGCCGTCTGGCTGGATCGGCCTCTCGGGCAGGTGGCCTGGCTGATTCACCGGTTCAGCAGCGGGTACCGGCCGGAAAACGAGGGCGAAGCCCATTACCACTACCGCTGGCAGCGGAAGAAAAGCGGTGGCTGGCGACTGATTGAAGCGCCCAAGCCCATTCTGAAAACAGTGCAGCAGCAGATTCTGACGGACATTCTGTCGCAGGTGCCCGTGCATCCGGCAGCGCACGGGTTTACGGCGGGGCGGTCGATTGTGACGAATGCGGCCCCGCATGCCGGGCAGCAGGTGCTGGTGCAGTTTGATCTGGCAAATTTCTACGCCACCGTCAGTCTGTCGCGGGTGGTGGCCGTGTTCCGCAGTCTGGGCTACTGCCGGGAGGCGGCGATCTGGCTGGCCCGCCTGACGACCTCCGCCATTCCCCAGACGGCGACGTTCCCCGACCAGGACACCCACGCGCTGACGCCCTTCCTGCCTCGGCACCTGCCGCAGGGAGCACCGACATCACCCGCCCTGGCGAATCTGTCGGCTTATTCGCTGGACGTCCGCCTGACCGGGTTTGCGGCCAGCTGGGGCGGAACCTACACCCGTTATGCGGATGACATCACGATTTCGGGCTCGAAGTCGCTGATCCGCGCGCTGCCGAAGTTTATACCGCTGGCGGAACGCATCATCGGTCAGGAGCGGTTCGTCTTCCATCGGCAGAAGCGGCGGGTGGTGCGGGACTGCAGCCGGCAGGTGGTGACGGGCGTGGTGGTCAATTCGCACCCGAATCTTTCGCGCCCGCAGTATGATCGGCTGAAGGCCATTCTGACGAACTGTATCCGGCATGGTCCCTCCACGCAGAACCGGGAGAATCATGCGGATTTTGCCGCCTGGCTGCGGGGACATGTGGCCCACGCCCGGAACCTCAATCCGCAGCGTGGCCTCAAACTGCAGGCCCTGTATGATCAGGTGGACTGGCAGCGGTAACGGACCGCCGCCAGACACGGGCCGGTTGATTGAGACCATCCGCCGGCATTCCTCTCCGCTGTCTGGCTCTGCCACTTTGGCCAGCGGGGGAACCCGCAGGCCCGGCCCTGTGCTGTTACGTTTTTCTGGACGGATCGCTTCACTATGGGACGGATACAGCAGCTCGACCCGCTGGTGATTAACAAAATCGCAGCCGGTGAGGTGATCGAACGCCCGGCCAGCATCGTGAAGGAACTGCTGGAGAACAGCATCGATGCGCTGGCCACGCGGGTGGAGGTCGACATCACCCGGGGCGGAGCGGAGATGATCCGCGTGGTGGATGACGGCGAGGGCATTCACCCCGACGACCTGCTGCTGTCGGTCACCAGCCACGCCACCAGCAAGATTCGCAACGCGGAGGAACTGTTCCTCGTGCGAAGCCTCGGGTTCCGGGGGGAGGCCCTGGCTTCGATTGCCGCGGTCAGCCGCTGTCGTATTCGCAGCCGCACGCCCGAGGCCGACGAAGCGTGGGAGCTGGACGTCAACTGCGGCCGGGTGGAACCGCCCCGCCCCGGCGGTGGCCCGCCGGGCACACTGGTGGAAATCAGCCAGCTGTTCGCCAGCACGCCCGTCCGCCGCAAATACCTGCGGACTGCCGCGACCGAGTTCGGGCACATCAGCGAGGTGTTCACGCGGATTGCTCTGGCCAACCCGCGACTGCACGCGGTGCTGAAGCACAACGGCCGGACCGTGTTCGAGCTGCCGCCGACCGACCGCCTGCTGGACCGGCTGCGGATGTTCTTCGGAGACGACCTGGCCGAGCATCTGATCTCGGTGGAATCGACAGCCGGCGATATCCGGCTGTGGGGCTTTGTGGCACACCCGGCCCGCAGCAAATCGACCCGGCGGAGTCAGTATCTGTTTCTGAATG
>JAGQPV010000046.1 GCA_020426545.1 Planctomycetaceae bacterium | reverse complement strand
GTCTGAACCGGAGGGAGTTCGTAATGAGGGACGACGGGTGATTATCGGACTTGGTACCGACATCGTGGAAATTGTCCGGATCGGCCGGATGGTGGAGCGGCACGGAGAGCTGTTCCTGAACCGCGTGTATACTCCGGATGAAGTCCGCTACTGCCAGCGGAGGAAGGAATCGTATCAGCATTTTGCCGGTCGCTGGGCTGCCAAAGAAGCCGTGATGAAAACGCTGGGCACGGGGTTCGTGCGGGGCATTCACTGGCGGGATATTGAAGTCGGCAGCCTTCGCAGCGGGCGTCCGGTGATTCTGCTGCATGGTGGAGCCCGCGAGTTTTCCCAGACGATGGGAGTCCGCGATATGCTGATCACCATCTCCCATTGCCGGGCCTATGCCACGGCCACTTCCATTGCCCTGGGCGAACCCCGCATTGCCGAAGAGCGGAATTCCGATCCCGCGGCTGACGAGGCGGAAGACTGAGAGACCGGCAGACTGGCTGACCGCAGCCGGCTGACTGGAACCGGAGTCCGGTGGCATGCGCGGGACCTGTCACCGGAAAACGAGTGGCAGCTGACGACTAAGCCGTGCTCTGCCAGCAGGTTCCGCCGATTGGCGCCGCTCCGGATCACGTTGCGGCATTTCCGGCGGAGTGCTATGATCCGCCGCAATTTCCCTTAAAACCGCATCATTTCCGGCGGTGGGCCGCTTTTTTCGGCTGGTGGGTCATTCGTCCGGGAGTTCGCACAGTAGACTTCCGGCTGAAACGGGAAGGCGGCAGCCGGGGCAGACAGATTCCGTTGGCTGCTGCACAGGCAGCCGCAGGCCGCCTCCACCGTTTTGCGCTTCCCGCAACCGCTTCTGCTGTGCAGCCGATTTCCTGCAGGATCGTGTCTGAAGGCAGCCCGGAAACAAGGCCCGGACAGGGCATCAGGACGAATGAATCATGGCGGACAACGCTTCAACCGGTTCCACACCTGCCAGCCAGCTCGAACAGGCCATCGCCGACCGCTCGGCTTCGATCGGTGTAATTGGCCTGGGATATGTCGGGCTGCCGCTGATTTCCGCTTTCATTAATGCGGGATTCCGCGCCATCGGGTTCGACGTCGATCAGACCAAGGTCGATGCCCTGAAAGCCGGCCGCAGCTACATCAAGCATATTGATTCCAGCACCGTGGCGGGCTGGATCGAGAAGAAGCAGCTGGAACCAACGGCGGACATGTCCCGTCTGAGCGAGCCGGATGCGCTGCTCATCTGCGTGCCGACGCCGCTGACGGACAGCCGCGACCCCGATCTGAAGTATGTGGTGAGCACGGCGGAATCCATCGCAAAGGTGCTGCGTCCCGGGCAGCTGGTGGTGCTGGAAAGCACGACTTACCCCACCACCACCCGCGATGTGATGGTGCCCGTGCTGGAGCAGAGTGGACTGGTGGCCGGTGAGGATTTCTTCGTGGCGTACAGCCCGGAGCGGGAAGATCCCGGTAATCCCGACTACTCAGCCGCCGGCATCCCCAAAGTGGTGGGCGGGCTCGATGCCGCCAGCCTCGATCTGGCCAGCAAGCTGTACTCTCACGCGATCGTGAAGATCGTCCCCGTGACGAGTCCCGAAGTGGCCGAAGCCTGCAAGATTCTTGAGAACACGTATCGTGCGGTGAACATTGCCCTGGTCAACGAGCTGAAGACGCTGTTCGACCGGATGGACATTGACGTGTGGGAAGTGATCGACGCGGCAAAGACGAAGCCGTTCGGGTTTCAGGCCTTCTATCCCGGTCCCGGGCTGGGAGGGCACTGCATTCCGATTGATCCGTTCTACCTCACGTGGCTGGCACGGCGGCAGGGGCTGACCACCCGGTTCATCGAACTGGCGGGCGAGGTCAATTCGCGGATGCCGGAATACGTCATCACCCGGCTGACGGATTTTCTGAACGATGCGGGCAAGGCCGTTCGCGGCAGTCGCATCTGCCTGCTGGGCATGGCCTATAAGAAGGACGTGGATGATCCCCGGGAAAGCCCGTCATTCGAGCTGCTTGATCTGCTGCTCAAACGTGGTGCGGAGGTGACGTATCACGATCCGCATATCGCCAGCCTGCCGAAAATGCGGCACTGGGATTTGCCGGCGATGACCAGCCAGGACCTGACGCCCGAATACCTGGCGGCCCAGGACTGCGTGCTGATCGCCACCGATCATACGTCGGTCGATTACGATGAACTCGTGCGGCATGCGAAGCTCGTGCTCGATACCCGCAACGCCACCCGCAACGTGACGGAAAACCGGGACCGCATCCGCAAGGCCTGAGAGGGCCATCTGAGTCTGGCACCTGAGTCTGGCACCGGCCCGGGCGAATTCGGGCCGGGATGCTTTGCAGGGGGGATGGACGTCAGGAACCCGCTTCCACCGGGTGTCCACCTTCTTTCCAGCCGCGAAATCCGCCGTCCATCGAGATCACGTTCGTGTAGCCCATCTGCTGGAGTGCATCGGCCGCCAGGGCGGAACGGTATCCTCCGCCGCAGTACAGCACGAGTTCCGTGCCGGTGTCGGGAAATTTCTGCTCGATATCCCGTTCGATAATGCCCTTCCCCAGGTGAATCGCGCCGGGAATGCGGGCCGCTGCAAACTCGCTGTCTTCACGGACATCGATCAGCCGGACGTCTTCGCCCTGCTTCAGCCGCTTCGCCACGTCCTCGACGGTGCATTCCTGCACGCGGCTTCTGGCCTGATTGACCAGATCCAGAAAGCGGGGGGCATGGTTTTTCGCCATTTCAGTTTCTTCCTGTTCAGCAGCTGCTCGGGGAATTCTCGGCGGAGGCCCGGACTGGCAGAGTTCGTGGTTTCTGCCGGCCATTGTATCGGGCGGGCTCTCTGGAGACAGCTGTTTCCGCCGGAACCCTGTCTCAGGCCGGCGCTGGCTGGCCTTCCGGCTGGCTTCAGCCACCGGCAGCGAACCGGAACATGGACGGAAGGGCCAACCGGGGCGAGCAGCTGCGAGCTGAAAATGCCCCCCGGTATTCATTGAACAGCCCCGAAGGCGGGTGCGTCTGTTTAGTGTTAATGCACGGGCTGGCTTGCCGGAATGTCGTGTTCGAGCAGGCGACTCGAATCTGCGTGACCGGTCATTCTCCTCCAGTGTCCGCCGTTGCCAGAATCGGCATTCTCCGCTAACCTTTCCATGGCTTTGTGATCTGTCGATTCCCGCCTCAGGAAGACGACGGGCTGCCGTCTGGCCGGGCTCATTCTGCATGCACCGGCCAGCACCAGCTGTCGCGACGAACAGCGGGATTGATTTTCAGTCGGGACGGCCGGAACCACGAGGGCCGGCTGTTCCCCGCTGCCCGACCACAAAGACTGACAAGGCACTTTCGTACTGTGCAGGAAGGCGGAATTGATGACTGAGACATCGCGAGCCGAAAGCGTTTCCGGGATTGAACCTGAGGAACTGCACGAATGGTTCGAATCCATGGAGGATGTCCTGCATCGGTACGGACCGGAGCGGCTGCGCGAGCTGCTGGTGATTCTGCAGGAGCGGGCCTACCGCCGCGGTGTCACCATGCCGTTTACGGCCAACACCCCTTACATCAATACGATTCCCCTCGATAAACAGCCCCGCTACCCGGGTAATCTGGAAGTCGAGCGGCGAATCAAGAGCATCATCCGCTGGAATGCCATGGCGATGGTGGTGCGAGCCAACCGTCAGTCCAGCGGCATTGGCGGGCATATTTCCACGTACGCCTCTTCCGCCACGCTGTACGAAGTCGGCTTCAACCACTTCTTCCACTCCCGCACGGAAGACCACTCGGGAGACCTGGTCTATTTCCAGGGTCATGCCTCTCCCGGAATGTACGCCCGGGCCTTCGTGGAAGGTCGGCTGGATGAAGACCACCTCGAGCATTTCCGCCGCGAATGCGAGCGGGGCCGGGGGCTGTCGTCCTATCCGCATCCGTGGCTGATGCCCGAATTCTGGCAGTTCCCCACAGTTTCAATGGGTCTGGGGCCCATTACGGCGATCTACCACGCGCGGTTTCTGCGATATCTGCAGCACCGGGGCCTGCTGCAGACCGAACAGTCCCGGGTGTGGTGCTTCGTGGGCGACGGTGAAGTCGACGAACCGGAAACACTGGGGGCCATCACTCTGGCTTCCCGCGAAAAGCTCGACAACCTGACCTTCGTCATCAACTGCAACCTGCAGCGGCTGGATGGTCCCGTGCGTGGCAACGGGAAGATCATTCAGGAGCTGGAAGCCGCCTTCCGCGGTGCGGGCTGGAACGTGCTCAAGGTTGTGTGGGGCAACGACTGGGATTCCCTGCTCGCCAAAGATAAAGACGGCAAGCTCGTTAAGCGGATGGGCGAGATCGTCGACGGGCAGTATCAGAAATACGTGGTCGAATCGGGTGCCTACATTCGCGACCACTTCTTCGGCGTGGATCCCGAACTGCAGCAGATGGTGGAGCACCTCTCCGACGATCAGCTGCAGAAGCTGCGTCGCGGCGGGCACGATCCCGAGAAGGTGTACGCAGCTTATAAAGCTGCCGTCGATCACACGGGTTCGCCCACCGTGATTCTGGCCAAGACCATCAAAGGCTACGGGCTGGGTGAGGCCGGCGAAGGCCGGAACGTGGCGCACAATACGAAGAAAATGAACGAGGAAGAGCTGGTCGCCTTCCGGTCGCGGTTCGGCATTCCGATTGCCGACGAGGACGTGAAGGAAACGCCGTTCTACCGGCTGCCGGAAGACAGTCCGGAATACGAGTACCTGCAGGAGCGACGGAAAGAACTGGGCGGTTACCTGCCGAAACGCGAACCCACCGTCGAGCGGCTGCAGATTCCCCCGCTGGAATCGTTCAGCAAGTTCCTCGGTGGCAGCGACGGACGCGAAGCCTCCACGACGTCGGCCTTCGGCCAGCTGCTCTCCAGTCTGCTGAAGGATAAGAAAATCGGCTCCCGGATCGTGCCCATCATTCCCGATGAGGCCCGCACCTTCGGCATGGAGTCGCTGTTCCGGCAGTGCGGTATTTATTCCAGCAAGGGCCAGCTGTACGAACCGGTCGACCGGGCCCAGCTGATGTATTACAAGGAAGCCCGCGACGGCCAGGTGCTGGAGGAAGGCATCAACGAAGCGGGTGCCATGTCGTCCTTCATTGCCGCCGGCACGGCCTATTCCAACCTCGGAATCAACATGATTCCGTTCTACATCTTCTACTCGATGTTTGGCTTCCAGCGGGTGGGCGATCTGATCTGGTGTGCGGCCGATTCCCGTGCCCGGGGCTTCCTGCTCGGTGGCACCTCCGGGCGGACAACGCTCAACGGTGAAGGTCTGCAGCACCAGGACGGTCACAGCCAGCTGATGGCCACCACCGTGCCCAGCATCAGAGCGTATGACCCGGCCTATGCCTACGAAGTGGCCGTCATCATTCAGGACGGTCTTCGCAGGATGTATCAGGAAAATGAGTGCCGGTTCTACTACCTGAGCGTGTACAACGAAAACTACCCGATGCCGCCCATGCCCGAAGATGCCGCCGACGGCATTCTGCGGGGCATGTACCGCCTGCAGGGAACCGAAAGCAGTGCCGAGCAGCCGGTTCGTCCTCAGTTGCTGGGCAGCGGTCCGATTCTGCAGTCGGCGGAAGCCGCGCAGCAGATTCTGAAGGAACGTTACGGCTTCGGTTCCGATCTGTGGAGCGTCACCAGCTACAGCGAACTGACCCGCGATGCGATGGCCACCGACCGGCACAACCGCATGCATCCCACGGAGGAACCGCGCCGCAGTTATCTGGAAAGTCTCCTCAGCGGGGTGGATGGGCCGTTCATCGCCGTCAGCGATAACATTCGCCTGGTTCCCGAACAGATTCGCCGCTGGGTACCGGGCGACTTTGTCACCCTGGGGACTGATGGATTTGGCCGCAGCGACTCGCGGGAAGCTCTGCGGCGGCACTTCGGTGTCGATGCGGCCCATACCGTCTATGCCACCCTGCTGGCACTGGCCGAACGGGGGCATTTCGACAGGAACCGGCTGCCTGAAGTGATTGAGGAACTGGGGCTGCAGCCAGGCCAGCCCGATGCCATCCTGGCCTGAAATGGCCTGGGCTCACATGGCTTGACCTGGCACGGCCTGAAATGGCTGAGTGCCTCCCCTGGAATCGTTGAAACCATTGTCCTTCCAGGCTTGAAGTGCCTGCTGCGACATGCAGACCGTCCGGCGTCCTGCGGCGAGTTCAACAGCTCGCCGCGGGAGATGCCGGAGGAACGCGGCCTCGCGGGCAGTCTCTGACTACACACCACACCGACAGATCCGGCTGGGCTGTTTCCTATGAGTATCGAGTTCAAACTTCCTGAAGTGGCTGAAGGTGTCGATACGGCCGATGTGGCCGAAGTGCACGTTTCAGCTGGCGATGTGATCACTGCCGGCACCGTGGTGATGGAAGTGGAAACCGAGAAGGCGGCTGTCGATATCGAATGCCCTCACGCCGGTCGCATTGCCGAGGTGCATGTGCAGGCGGGCGATTCCGTGCCGGTGGGCAGCGTCCTGTTGACCATTGAGCAGGAAGAGACTGCCGATACGGGCTCTTCCGGATCAGGCAGCTCCCCCGCTGCCACAACCGCTGATGAACCCGCCGCTGCTGATGCTTCCGGCGGAAAGCAGCCGGTGGAAAGCAGCATGGCTGAGGCCGGTGCGGGATCCGGCAGCTCGCGTGCGTCCGGTGGTGAAGAAGAAGGCAGGGACCGCCAGTCGGGCACCCAGGACGAAGCCCTGCCGACCACTCCCGCCACCACCGAGACAGCCACCTACAAAGCCATCAGCCGGATGAACGGCGATCAGCGGGAACGTCCGCCGGCACCGGCCGGACCGTCCACCCGCAGGCTGGCCCGCAAGCTGGGAGTCGATCTGTATCAGGTGCAGGGTTCGGGACGCGGCGGTCGCGTGACGGCCGAGAATGTGCAGGATTACGTTCGCAGTCTGACAACCCAGCTGCAGAAGCCTTCCGCGGCTCCCGCCGGCACCAGCGATATCAGCACGGCCATGGCTCCGGAAGCGGCTCCCGCCATGCGGGACTTCTCCCGTTATGGCGAAATCACCCGCGAACGCATGAACCGCGTCGCCCGGACATCGGCCGAACGGCTGGCCTGGTCCTGGCGGACTATTCCCCACGTGACCCAGCACGAACTGGTCGATATCACCGACATTGAGGCGTCCCGCCGTCGGTATCTGGAGACTTCGGGCAAGTCCGGCCCGAAGATCACCATGACGGCCATCATGATTAAAGCGTGCGTGGCGGCACTGAAGGAGTTTCCCCGGTTTAACTCGAGCCTGGATGCCGGCAGCGGCGAGCTGATTCTTAAAAACTACTATCACATCGGCGTGGCTGTCGACACGGATGCCGGCCTGCTGGTCCCCGTGATTCGCGACTGCGACCGGAAGTCGGTCCTGCAGATTGCCGGCGAGCTGACCGAAATTGCCGGCCGGGCGCGTGACCGCAAAATCTCGATGGAAGACATGGAAGGTGGCACCTTCACCATCACCAATCTGGGCGGGATCGGCGGTTCGTCGTTCACTCCCATTGTGAACTGGCCTGAAGTGGCGATTCTGGGCATGTCCCGCTCGCAGAAGCAGCCCGCCCTGCGGAACGGAGAACTGGTGGAGCGACTGATGCTGCCCCTGTCGCTGTCCTACGATCACCGGGTGATCAACGGAGCCGATGCGGCCCGGTTCATCGTTCGTCTGAATCAGTCGCTGTCGGACTTCTTCCGGCTGGTGATTGAGGGCTGAGGCCCGACGGTTGCTGTTTCGCTGCCTGTTGTCCCCGGCTGACGGGTTTGCTGACCTCGCTGCACGGGCGGGGTGGCGCGGGCTGGTTTCGTGCCGCTGGCGGGATGACCAGGTTCCCAGGTTCATGGTGCCCCGGTGGACTGCCGGCACGATGGCGAACGGTCTTTCCGTGATGTCGTGCTCCGCTGGCTGGCAGCGACTGACCGGCAGAGGGGCGGCCCTTCCAGAGCGATTCTCGGCCCAGTGCATTGACGTCAGCCGCCGTGTGCTGAGAATAGCGGAGACTTCCCTGCAGGCCGGTCTGCAGGTGAGGCATCTGGCCGGAACGATGCAGGACCGGCGCAGGGCACTACGCACAGAAGAACTGGTTCGACTGGTGACAGCCGCCACTGGCTTCGGCCGGAATTATGGCAGTCTTACTGCTGCTGACCAGGCGGAATCAGTCTGACATAAACCACCCGGCAAGCCGAGCGCCGGGTTTCCAGACAGACGGCTACAGCAGGAATCACCACCGACGATGGCTATCGAGTTCAAACTGCAGGCAGTCGCAGAAGGCGTCGACTCGGCCGATATCGCCGAAATTTCGGTCAAGGAAGGCGACACGATCGAGGCCGGTCAGGTCGTGATGGAAGTGGAGACCGAAAAGGCGGCTGCCGATATTGAATGTCCGCATGCCGGCCGGGTGGCGAAGATCCATGTGTCGGTGGGTGACACGGTTCCCATCGGGGGAACCCTGCTGACGATTGAGCCGGCCGACGGTGAAGGCTCGGGGAAGAGTGAATCTGAAGCGAAACAGGAGTCGGCGGAACAGCAGCGGCCTGAGGACGACACGGGAGACAAATCCGAACAGGTCGCCGCCACCGATCGCGAACAGGCTGGGAAGGAAGAGAGCCAGCGGGACGCCACGCCCGGCGAGCCGCATCCCCGGCAGCAGGCTGCCAGCTCCAGCTCCGCACCCGCGGAAGCAGCAGCCGGTGAAGGCGAAGTGGAACAGGTGGATGTCGTGGTGCTGGGTGGCGGCCCGGGTGGTTATCCGGCGGCATTTGAAGCCGCGATTCAGGGCATGAATGTCGCCCTGGTGACGGAGGAAGAGAAGCCGGGCGGCGTGTGCCTGCACCGCGGGTGCATTCCTTCCAAAGCGCTGCTGCACGTGGCGAAGCTGATTCACGAAGCGCACGAATCGGCCGAATGGGGCGTGACCTTCGGCGAACCGAAGATCGACCTCGACAAGCTGCGCGCGTTCCGCAGTTCGGTGGTCGATCAGCTGGTGGGCGGGGTGGCCGGCCTGTGCAAATCCCGTGGGGTGAAGCTGTACCATGCCCGCGGTACCTTCCTCGATTCCAATACATTGCAGCTGCGCCGTCCGGATGGCTACACCGCCCGCCTGCAGTTCAAAACGTGCATCGTGGCGACCGGTTCACTGCCCGCCATGCCGCCGATTTTCAACATTGGCGACGACCGCGTGATGGATTCGACCGGTGCGCTGGAACTGCCGGACATTCCTGAGCGGCTGCTGGTGATCGGCGGTGGTTATATCGGCCTGGAAATGGGCACCGTGTATGCCGCCCTGGGAACGAAAGTCACCGTGGTCGAGATGACTTCCGGCCTGCTGCCGGGAGCCGACCGCGACCTGGTGCGACCGCTGGCCAAACGGCTGGGCGAGCAGTTCGACGCGATCCACCTCAATACAAAAGTGGCCGGGCTGCGGGCGACGGACGAAGGCATTGTGGCGAAGCTCGAAAGCGACAGCCTGAACGAGGAACAGACCTTCGACCGCGTGCTGGTGTCTGTCGGCCGGCGGCCCAACAGCCGCAACCTGGGCCTTGAAAACACAAAGGCTGTGGTCACCGATCGTGGCTTCATTGAAGTCAACGCGAAGCTGCAGACGGCCGATCCCTCGCTGCTGGCGGTGGGCGATGTGGCCGGCGAACCGATGCTGGCCCATAAGGCGACGAAAGAGGGCCGGGTGGCGGTGGAAGCTCTGGCTGGAGAGCCGGCGGAGTTTGATAACATCGCGATTCCGGCTGTGGTGTTCACCGACCCGGAACTGGCCTGGTGCGGGCTGACGGAAGCCGAAGCGAAGGAACAGGGCCGCAAGGTGCAGGTGTTCCGCTTCCCGTGGGCTGCCTCCGGCCGGGCCCAGACGCTGAAGCGGACCGAGGGGCTGACCAAGCTGATCTGCGAGGAAGGCACCGAGCGCATCCTTGGCATGGGCATTGTGGGTGCCGGTGCCGGCGAACTGATTGCCGAAGGCGTACTGGCCGTGGAGAATGCCCTGGTCGCCCGCGATGTGGCCGGCAGCATTCACGCCCATCCGACATTGTCCGAAACGGTGATGGAAGCGGCCGAAGGCATCTTCAGCGAGCCGACTCACATGCACCGTCCTCCGCGGAAGAAACGCTGAGCGCAGCTGTCAGTTTCGTCCTGCCGGTCAATGAGACTGCTGCCCGATGGACCGGCCTGGAGGAGATCGCATGTCTGCGCGGCCGCACGTGCTGCTGATTACGGCCGATCACTGGCCGGCCAGCCTGCTGGGAATCGCCGGTCATCCGGTGATTCAGACACCCACGCTCGATCAGTTGGCGCGATGCGGCCGGCGGTTTCCCCGCGCGTACTCGGAATGCCCGGTGTGCATTCCGGCCCGCCGCACTCTGCTGACGGGCACGTCTCCCCGTGTGCATGGCGACCGCACGTTTCAGGTCACGTTGCCCATGCCCGATCACCTGCCGACGCTGCCCGGGCTGTTTCGCGATGCGGGGTACCAGGCCTATGCGGTGGGCAAGGTGCATGTGTTTCCTCAGCGGGCCAGGGTGGGCTTCAATGATGTGATTCTGGCTGAGGAAGGTCGGCCGCACTGGGGCGTGCTGGATGATTACGACATCTTCCTGGGAGATCGCGGCTACGCCGGCCGGCAGTTCGACCACGGGATGAGCAACAATGAGTACAGCACCCGCACCTGGCACCTGCCCGACGACACTCATGTGACCAACTGGACGGCACAGCAGATGTGCCGCATGATTCGCCGCCGCGACCCCACAATGCCTGGCTTCTGGTATCTGTCGTTCACGCATCCGCACCCGCCGCTGGTCCCGCTGGAGTACTACTGGAACTTCTACCAGCAGCTCGACCCGCCTTTGCCGGAAACGGGGGAATGGGCACAGGACGAATCGCTGCTGCCGTACCGGTTGCGACTGCAGCGGGCCGGCTGGCACTGCTCTACAGAGATCGAGATCCGCACGGCACTGCGGGCCTTCTACGCCCTGTGCACGCAGATCGATCATCAGATCCGGCTGGTGATCGGCACGCTGCGGGAAGAGGGGCTGCTGGATAATACGATCATCCTGTTTACGGCCGATCATGGAGACATGCTCGGCACGCATGGCATGTGGGCCAAGCGGCTGTACTACGAAGGTTCGGCAGCGGTTCCCATGATTCTGGTGGGAACGAAGGGCGATGAACGGGTCGGCACGCAACAGGTCGATCATCGTCCGGTCGGCTGGCAGGACATTCTGCCCACGCTGCTGGACCTGGCGGGAATCGAAGTCCCGGAATCCGTCACCGGCCAGTCGATGGTGTCGGCCGAGCCACGTGCCACGCTGTATGGCGAATGCAACGAGGGCGAAACAGCCACCCGCATGCTGCACGAGGGCCGCTACAAGCTGATTTATTATGCGGCCGGCAATGTACTGCAGCTGTTCGATCTGGAGGATGATCCGACCGAGCTGCTCGACCTGAGCACCAGCGCCGACCACACCGACGTGCGCAACCGGCTGGTGGCTGCGCTGAAGGCGGAGCTGTACGGCAGCGACCTGACCTGGCTGAAAGAGGGCGAACTGGTCGGCCTGCCGGAACCTGACTTTCTGCCCGAGCCCGCGCGTGATCTGTCGATTCAGCGGGGCACGCACTGGCCGCTGCCGCCCGTGGTTCCGCCGGAAGAAAAGTCCACGAAGATTCAGTGACTGGCCTGCGATACGGTTCGGGCACTGGTGACGGGACGCGTCGCCGCAGATGGCGTTTTTTCTGTTTCGCAGAGGAACCCGCTGTCGGTCGCACTGAACGTATTCTGCTGGTATCGTGCGGGACCATCCGTCCAGAGTTTCTCCAGGGAGAAGAGAAATGACGCGTTCGCCGGTCCGGCTGCTGACCTTTCGTTCGGCTGTTTCCTGCAGCCTGCGGGTTCTGTTTCAGACGGCTTTGGTGCTGACTGCTGCTGCGGGCCTGGCCCGTGGTGATGGCCCGGCTGACAACAACCCGGAAACCGTCCGCCAGGTTCCCCGTCCCGGCATCGAACTGAAGGACGCCGACCGGACGGAACTCGAGGAGGGACTGCAGAAGCTGGAGCAGAAACTTCGCTCGCTCCGGTCCCGGCGGGACGCGCTCACTCCGCAGCGGCTGCCCGATGTCGAAATTTTCTATCGGGCGGTGCACGATGCGCTGGCCTACAACGAATTCTTCAGCAACAACGATGTGGCGGCCGGCCATCGGGTACTGGCGGAAGGCCATACACGGGCCGATGCCCTGCTGGCTGGGAAGACGCCCTGGACCGAACAGACGGGGCTGGTGGTTCGGGGGTATCGTTCGCGACTCGACCGCACCGCGCAGCCGTACGGGCTGGTGATTCCCGCGGAATATTCCTCCGCTGGCGAGGCTGAGTACCGCTGCGACCTGTGGTTCCACGGGCGGGGTGAAACGCTCAGCGAAGTGAATTTTATCGATCAGCGAATGCGGCAGACCGGGCGGATTGCCCCGGCGGGCACGTTCGTGCTGCATCCTTATGGCCGCTATTCCAATGCGTTCAAGCTGGCCGGCGAGGTCGATGTGCTGGAAGCGCTGGAGCACGCGCAGCAGCATTACCGGCTCGATGAAGACCGGATTGCCGTGCGGGGCTTTTCCATGGGCGGGGCCGGATGCTGGCAGATGGCCGTGCACTATCCCGACATGTTTTTTGCCGCCAACCCCGGTGCCGGTTTCTCCGAGACGCCGGAGTTCCTCAAGTTCTTTCAAAAGGAAACACTGAACCCGCTGCCGTATGAGAAAACCTTGTGGGCGTGGTACGACTGCCCGGGCTACGCGATCAACCTGTTTCACTGCCCGACCGTCGCGTACAGCGGCGAGCTGGATATCCAGAAGCAGGCGGCCGACATCATGGAGACGGCCCTGGAAGCTGAGGGCATCGATCTGGTGCACATTATCGGCCCGCAGACTAAGCACTCGATTCATGCGGATTCGCTGGTGGAGATTGAACAGCGGCTGGCCAGTCTGGCCCGTGCCGGGCGGGTCCGCACGCCACACGTGATTCACTTTGCCACGTACACGTTGAAGTACAACCGGATGAAGTGGCTGACCGTCGATGCCCTGCAGCAGCACTGGCAGCAGGCCAGGGTAGATGCGAGGCTGCTGTCTCCGCCTCTGTTAAACGCGGTTGCTCTGCAGACGAAGAACGTGGCCGGGCTGACACTCTCCATACCGCCGGGCGACTGCCCGTTTGAAATGACGCGGCCGGTGCGGATCGAAATTGACGGGCAGGAACTGACCGCGCCGAAAGCAAAGTCCGACCGTTCCTGGCACTGCCAGCTGCACCTGCGGGACGGAAAGTGGCTGGTGGGAGCACCTGAGACAACAGGACTGACCAAGCAGCACAACCTGCAGGGGCCGATTGACGACGCCTTCATGGATTCGTTTCTGTTTGTGACTCCCACGAAAGCAACTGCTCACCCGGAGGTGGGGAAATGGATCGACAGCGAACTGGCCCGCGCCCGCGAGCACTGGCGGCGGCACTTTCGCGGTGTGGCCCGGGTGAAATCAGCAGATGACATCACCGATGAGGACATTGCCGATTCCAACCTGGTGTTGTGGGGCGATCCGCAGAGTAACCCGGTGCTGGCGAAGATCACCGACCAGCTGCCCATCCGCTGGGACCAGGACCGGATTCACCTGGGCGAGCAGAAATTCGCTGCCAGCGGGCATGTGCCCGTGCTGATCTACCCCAACCCGCTGAATCCGAAACGCTATGTCGTGCTCAACAGCAGTTTCACCTGGCGGGATTACGCCTACCTGAATAATGCCCGGCAGGTGCCGATGCTGCCGGACTGGGCGATTATCGACCTCAGCACACCGCCGGGAACGCAGTACCCCGGGAAGGTGGCTGCCGCCGGCTTCTTCGATGAACAGTGGCAGCTGAAAGCCAGGGAATAGGGGCTCCCGTTCTTCAACGGGAGTTACCGCCGGGAAGAAGCAGCCGCGCCCGCAGGTTCTGTCTGCGGCGCGGCCGGGGCGATGAGCCCCGGTCAGCCGGGTTCACTGCTTGTCCGCAATAGTGGACTGCCGCACTTCCAGTTTTCCCGAATCCCCCTGAACCACAAACTGCTGGTCCTTCTTCGGGGTGAATTCCTGTTTGCGCGTGGTTCCTTCTCCGTCGGGCAGCAGGACTTTCAGGGTGGTGGACTGGCAGTGGGTGTGCGTCTGCCGGTAGCGGGGAGGCAGCGTGAATTTCTGCTCGCCGACGAGGTATTCCAGCGCGGCTGTGGTGCTGTTGACCACCTGAAACTGAAACTGGGCGGATTTCGGCAGGCCGAAGAGCTGCACGGCGAAGAAGTAGCCGGTTTCTCCGCTGTGGGCGACGGCCACTGCGGTATCCGTCACGGCGTCATCCAGCATGTTCTTTCGATGGCCGGGCGAGTTCTTCCAGCCGGTGAAAAAGCCATCGGCCAGCTCGTCGGAAGTGAATCCGGCCGAGTTGAACTGATACGCGATGTTCTCCGTCACCAGGCAGTAGCTGTAGCCGTGCTTCTGCGCCCGCTCGGCGGGCTGGCTGCCATCGGCCGTGTGGCTGTAGCGGCTGGTGCGAGCCATGTATTCCGCGAAGTAGCGGGCCGCTTTGGCGAGTTCGTCATCGACCGTGACGGCCGGAAGTTTCTGCTGCTGGCGAAAGGCATTGGTCTGATCGACGATCTGACTTTCCACCTTCGACAGTTCGGGCGGTCTGGCCACGGGGCCGGTGGCGGCAGCCGGACGGGTGAGGACTTTGGTTTCGTGGCCGGGGTTTTCTTCTCCGCAGGCTCTGTCGCTCCAGGACAGGAGACCTGTCAGCAGCATCAGCCCGGTTGCTGGCAGCAGCGTCAGTCTGCGCGATGACATGGCAGAATTCCCTCTGAGGCAGTCGGTTGGCATGGCCGGTCCGTTCGATCGGCCGGACGACAGAATACCAGTCTGAGGACTGCAAAGAGCGTTCCACCTGCCGAAAAACAGCCAGATTATTCAGCGTCTCCGCTGGCGGGCCCTTCCTGCTGGTTCTCGCTGGCGTCATCTGTTTCTTCCGGGGAGCTCTCGTCGGTCGAGATCCACCGGCCCGTGTACTCCTGCCTGTCGATGGTGATGGTGTAGTCTGATTGAAACAGCAGCGGGCAGGCGGGAGAATTTTTCTCGCGCGGCAGAGAGACTGCTTCGTGATCATGTGGTGCCTCAGCCCGGTAAGGGCCTCAGCAGGGATGGAACAGGGTTATGGGTTATCGGAGTCTCGGGGACTGTGTCCGCGATCTGGAACGCACCGGGCAGCTGGTGCGGATCTCCGCGGAGATTGATCCGCATCTGGAGGCGGCCGAGATTCAGCGGCGGGTGTATGCCGCGGGCGGGCCGGCGGTGTTTTTTGAACGGGTGAAGAACAGCCGGTTTCCGATGGTGTCCAACCTGTTCGGCACGATGGACCGGACCCGTTACATCTTTCGCGATGCCCTGGCGGGCGTGCGGGGGCTGGTGGAAATCAAGGCTGATCCGGAAGCGGCGATGCGGCGACCGTGGAGGCAGCTGGGAACGGCGCGTACGGCACTGCACATGCTGCCGAAACGAGTCAGCCGGGGACCGGTGCTTGCCGGCGAAACCACCATCAGCCAGCTGCCGCAGCTGGTGTGCTGGCCGGATGATGGCGGGGCGTTTGTGACGTTGCCGCAGGTCTATACCGAGCATCCGGCCCGTCCCGGTCTGATGGAATCCAACCTGGGCATGTACCGGGTGCAGCTGTCCGGGAATGACTACCTGCCGGATCGCGAGATCGGCCTGCACTATCAGATTCATCGCAGTATTGGCGTGCACCATGCTGCGGCGCTGGAACGCGGAGAACCGCTGCGGGTGAGCGTGTTCGTGGGCGGGCCGCCCGCCATGGCGGTGGCGGCAGTGATGCCACTGCCGGAGGGACTCTCGGAACTGACGTTTGCCGGGGCACTCAACCGGCGGCGGGTGCGGATGATTCGCCGGAAGGACGGGACGGCAATTGCTGCCGAGGCCGATTTCTGCATCACGGGGATTGTGCGGCCCGGTCATGAAAAACCGGAAGGGCCGTTTGGCGATCACCTGGGGTATTACAGTCTGCAGCACGATTTCCCGGTGCTGGAGGTGGAACATGTCTATCACCGGAAAGACGCCATCTGGCCGTTTACGGTGGTGGGACGTCCGCCGCAGGAAGATACATCGTTCGGCGAGCTGATTCACGATCTGACCGGCCCGGCCATTCCGGCGGTGGTGCCCGGGGTGCATGAAGTGCATGCCGTCGATGCGGCGGGAGTGCATCCGCTGCTGCTGGCGATTGGCAGCGAGCGGTACGTGCCCTGGGCGAAAGAGCGGACTCCGCAGGAACTGCTGACCTGTGCCAATGCGATTCTCGGGCAGGGGCAGCTGTCGCTGGCGAAGTATCTGATCATTGCTGCCCGGGAAGATGATCCCGGTCTGTCGGCGAGCAATATCCCCCGGTTCCTGCAGCATGTGCTCGAACGGGTCGACTGGCAGCGGGACCTGCATTTTCAGACCCGCACCACGATTGACACACTGGATTACACGGGGGCGGGGCTGAACCAGGGTTCCAAACTGATGATTGCGGCGGCCGGTCCACCCCGCCGTCACCTGCCGGAGACCGTGTCGGACGGGGGGGCTCTGCCG
>JAGQPV010000468.1 GCA_020426545.1 Planctomycetaceae bacterium | reverse complement strand
TTTTCCGCCGCCATATATCCCGTCGGAAAGATGTCCGACAGAAACAGCACCTGTTCATCCGGAATATCATCCGGCAGCTTGAACGGTCCCACATCGGCAAAGGGAACTCGTACATACTCGGCCTGGCCCCCGGCATACCCACCGAGCATGTGTGAATAGCCAAACAGCCCGGACGGCGAGTAGCCGTACAGCGTCTCCGCCATGGAGGCATTCGGATTGGAGTTATCACACAGCGACCAGAGGGACTGACTGCAGAAGCTGCAACTGCCGCAGGCGATGGTGAATGGCACCACGACCCGGTCGCCCACCTGCAGATTCGAGACGCCCGCCCCCACTTCCACGACTTCGCCCATAAATTCGTGGCCGAGAATGTCCCCTTCCTGCATCGTGGGGATGCGGCCCACATACAGATGCAGGTCCGACCCGCAGATGGCCGTGGAAGTCACCCGGATGATCGCGTCACGTGGATTGACGATCTTCGGATCAGGGACGGTTTCCACCCGGACATCCTGTTTTCCATACCAGCGTAATGCTTTCATGTGAAGCTCGCTGTCAGGTGGAAAGGGGACAGACCATTCCGCCAGCGATCACCTGGGCGAGACCGGCGACAGCGAATTTGTGGTGATTTCGCCAGTCTCCATTTTCTGTTTGAAGTTTTTCAGGTCCTCCTCCAGCAGGTCACTCATGCCCTGACCCAGCAGGTGAGCGATCCTGTCGACGATGTGTCCACCGGGCGGGTCATATTTCAGGCTGATGCGGAGCTCGGTTCCTGCTCCATGTTCTGTGGCATGGAATCGAACCGAACCCGCGGTATCAACCTCCGATCCTTCCGTTGACTCCCAGGCGATGATCTCCCCGGGAGTGTCGGTGATAATCTCCGCGTTCCACGAGAGTTCCTTCCCGGCTGGTGCATAAGCTGTCCAGTGGGACCGGCGATTATCCACTGCGTGCACGGCCTTCAGATGACGGAAGATCTGTGGCAGGTTTTCGAGTTGCCGCCAGTATTCGTAGAGTTCCTGAGGGTCCCGGTTGATCTGAACTGTATGAGTCACCTTCCGTCCGTGCCCGGCACGTACACCTCGTTCTGCGTGACGAGGTACCGCGCTGTTCAGCCCCAGCTGCTCATAGACTCTGCAGTAGCCGGTCCAGCCGCGATTCACGAGTGCGGCCCCGGCGAGCGACAGAGCGAGGCCGCCGAGCGATTTTCGGGAGAGCCCAAACAGGGCCAGTCCCGCTCCCGCGGCCAGCGAACCCAGCCGCTCGCCTGTTCCGACGTTCGGCTGGTGATTCTGCGTCCGTGTCGGCTGATTGAGAGCCAGGACGTCCGCTCCGGCAGGATGGTCGTTCATCATCTCACCCCTTCTGCAGGGAAACAGTGTGATTCAGCAACCTGACAGCTTCTGTGCGCGAGTTCTCAGCAAATCTGTTGAAAACCTGCGTCAGCCAGTTAACCCGGTTGTTCTCGTCGGATACCAGGCGAGTGGGTCGGGCCACCGGGTTTCGCGTACCGTATGTTGCGGGCGTGCCGGCGAGTATCGGGGCGGCACCGAGCGCCCAGGCAGGGGATCTCCACAACCTCCACCTCCGCACCTCACGTATCTGCAGGCGGTTGCAAGACGTCCAAGAGTCCTGAGTTCCCCGCCGCTGTCCAAACATCCTCGAGTCCGGACGACGATTTCCTCGTTGCCGGTCCGGCCCGTGCCCCGTGCCCCGTTCGCCAGCAGTGCTCGGTCTAATTTTCGGGTCGGCTGTGGAACCAGTGAAAACCATAGGGGCCAAGTTCCACCGACATTGAACCGCCATTGACGGACCAGTGTTTGCCGTCGTCGGCCAGCAGGTCGGTCATCTGCCTTGGGCGATCGCCTTCGAACGTCACCTCCACCTGCTTCGTCTTATCGCTCAGGTTGTGCAGGCTCACCATGGCTGTCTCGTCCAGCCGGCACTCGTGAGCCAGCACGGCGGAGTCGTCGGCTTCCAGCACCGTGCAGGTTCCGAACGAACACTCGGGACACTCCCGGCGAACGCGAATCAGCTTCCGCATCCAGTTGAGCAGGGAATCGGCGTCCCGCTGCTGTTCGTAGACGTTCCGCTTGAGATATCCATACGTGCCTTTGCGAATTGCCGGACGAGGGAGGTCGCCGGCATCGACATGCTGACTGGTAAAACCGCCGTGCTCTTCCGGCGACCACTGCATCACGGTGCGGATGGAATCGCGTTCCTCAAGGGACAGATCGTCGCCCATGCCGATCTCTTCGCCATAACGCAGAATGGGCGTGCCCGGCATGGAGAACATCAGACTGTATGCCATGCGGAGTCGCCGTTCGTCTCCATTGAGCATCGGAGGCAGCCGGCGTCGGATGCCGCGGTCGTACAGCCGCATGTCGGGATCGGGCGCGAACTGCTGGAATACAAATTCCCGCTGCTCGTCGGTCAGCCGGCCCAGGTCCAGTTCGTCATGATTCCGCAGGAAATTGGCGAACTGATTCACTTCACTGCTGGGCGGGCTGTCCCGCAGGGCTTCGTAAATTGGCTTCGCCCGCTGCTGGGCCAGGGCCAGAAACATCTGCTGGTTCAGCAGGAAGTTGAACAGCATATGCAGCCGGTCGCCATCGCCGAAATAGTCGGGCACTTTCTCCAGTGGAACGTTCGCCTCTGCCAGCAGGATCGCATCGCCCCGGCAGAAAGAGACGAAATTGCGGAACTCGTGGAGAAAGCTCAGCGGGTCGTCGGAGTCCGGATCGTCGATCCCTTTCAGCTCGATCAGAAACGGTGCCGCGTCCAGCCTGAAGCCGGAGATGCCCAGCTTCAGCCAGAACCCCATGATGCGGCAGATCTCGTTCCGCACCGCGGGATTGTCGATGTTGAGGTCGGGCTGGTGCTCGTAGAACCGGTGCAGATAGTAGCGGCGGGCCTTGCGGTCGTACGTCCAGATTGATTCCTGCACACCGGGAAACACCACGCCCTCGTCGGCATCTGCGGGCTTTTCGTCCTTCCAGACGTAGTAATCATGATACTTTGATTCACGATCGGCTCGGGCCGCCTGGAACCACGGATGCTGGTCGGACGTGTGATTCACCACCAGATCGACAATCACCCGGATTCCGCGATCCTCGGCCCGCGTCATGAATTCGACGAAGTCGCCCAGCGTGCCCAGTCGCGGGTCGATCCCGTAGAAGTCCGTCACGTCGTAACCGTTGTCCCGGTTGACGGTCGGATAGAACGGCAGCAGCCACAGGCAGTTCACGCCCAGGCTGTCGAGGTAGTCCAGCCGCTGACTGAGTCCGGGAAAATCGCCGATGCCGTCTCCGTTCGAGTCCTGAAATGTCTCGACGTCGAGGCAGTAAATTACGTCGTCCCGGTACCACAGCCGGCGGGAAAGTGTATCAAGCACAGGTGGCGAGCCTCTCTGGTGATCGTATCGAGGGTTCGGCAGCGTCCTCCGGGCTCATCGCATACGACCGGAGCCCACCACATTGTCACAGGCAAGGAACCTGCCCGCTTAATGCTCGCCCGTCCTCTCATTCCGCGAAACCGGGCTTTCCCGGATCCGGCTTCACCAACTTTTGAATTAAACGGGTCGCCACCTCCAAAACGCATCGCCTGCGGAAACTCCCGGCCAACCGTAAGGTGGAGCGGCCGTGTGTTTCCGAGGCTGCCCGCATTCTGCGGAGGGAAGATTTCCGTTTCCCCGGATGGCCAGCCTGCGAGGTTTACCGATATCGCCTTCGTCTCATTGCTCACACAATAACGGCACGTTCCGTGGAGTCGTCGGATCAGTAAATCATCAGGGATGTCGCCACCATGCCGCCGGATGAGTCAGCAGTTTCGCCCGTCGAACCACCCTTCCCGTCTGCTCATTCGGGACAGGGAACGACAGTCGTCCCGGAACCGATTGAACCTCGTGTTGTTCGACGTCTGCCGGTCGGCGCCGAACTCCAGCCGGAGGGTGGCGTTCATTTTCGCGTGTGGTGTCCCCACCGTAATCAGGTGCAGTTGGTGCTGCATCCGGCCGCTTCCCCGGAAGCCGGTTCCCGGGAAATTGGAAAGCAGCAGGATGGGTCCGTCTGTGTCCTTCTGGAGAACGAAGGGAACGGTTACTGGTCCGGCCTGGTGACCGGGGCCGCGACTGGCGACCAGTATGGTTACCAGCTCGATGATGGTCCGGTTCTGCCGGATCCCGCCTCCCGATACCAGCCGGAGGGACCGCACGGGCTGTCGGAGATTGTGGATCCCCAGTCGTTCTGCTGGACGGACAGCAGCTGGGCCGGGCCATCTGTGGAAGGGGATGTGCTGTATGAAATGCACATCGGCACGTTTACCCGCAAGGGCGACTGGCAGTCCGCTGCTGAGAGGCTGACTTACCTGGCCGACCTGGGAGTGACGATCCTGCAGGTGATGCCGGTGGCCGATTTTCCCGGCCGGTTCGGCTGGGGGTACGACGGGGTCAATCTGTTCGCTCCCACGCGACTGTACGGCCGGCCGGATGAGTTCCGGGCATTTGTCGATCGGGCCCATTCCCTGGGCCTGGCGGTCATTCTGGATGTGGTTTACAACCACTGCGGTCCGGACGGAAACTATCTGGCGGAATTCTCGCCGTATTACTTCAGCACGACGCGGGCGACCGACTGGGGTGCGGCAATCAACTTTGATGGCGACCAGTGTCAGCCGGTGCGGGAGTTCTTTCTGGCGAATGTGGCCTGCTGGATCTCCGAGTTTCATATCGACGGGCTGCGGATCGACGCGACACAGGATCTGTACGATTCATCGGAGAGGCACATTCTCGCGGATATTGGTGACGCGGTTCGACAGGTGGCGGGTGGGCGGCGGACGTACGTCGTCGCGGAGAACGAGCCACAGCATGCGAAGCTGGTCACTCCCGTGGAGCATGGCGGGTACGGGCTGGATTCCATCTTCAACGAAGATTTCCACCATACAGCAATGGTCCGCCTCACC